>JBPCNB010000342.1:0-4915 GCA_051001675.1 Nitrososphaeraceae archaeon
CCGATATACATTAAAAGGTATTTGATACGGCCAAATTTATCTTCAAGATTGTCCCCGAATACAAATAAAAAGACCATATTACCAATTATATGGGCTATGCTTCCATGCATAAACATCGAAGTCATAACGGAAGCAATATCGCCACCAAGTACAGATGCTGGAACTGCACCATAATTTCTAAATAGTGTTTCAGTCGCAACTGGATTTGAGAAAAAGCCAGTTACATTGATTTCCCATATAAACACTATGGCGTTAATTGCGATAAGACTATAGTTTAGATAAGGCCTACCATGTAGCCTCTCGGTATCATCATGAATAGGAAACATTATTTTTTGTGTAACTGATGGAACTATTATCTGGAAATAAGTCTTGCCTTTTAGATATCTGCTTAATAGATGGATTTTATCGCTTATGAACCCCCAAATGGATTGACATTAGGCATATCACTTCCCTTTTCGCTATGCGCTTTTCGTATATGTCTTTTCACTCTGTCTTTGTCTTCAAATTTCATATCGCAATATTTACACTTGATTAATCCTTTATCGTCTTTTTTCTTTCTTTTGAAAAAATCTAACTTAAACATCCCTTAACAAAGCATTCCCATACACATTAAAGTTGCTATCGGGGTTTGATAATAATAAAAAACAACAGCATGACAAGAAATATGGTCTCGGATAGTACTACGACATTACTATCATAGTTAAAGTCGATTTGACTCCATTTAATTTTCTGAGCTTCCAAGTAATTGTCTCTTTAACCTTCTCCATCGTATCGGCTTCAAGCTGTGCAACTATATCGTAAACCCCATAAACTTGAAAGACTTCCTTTACACCCTCCAGCTTTTTTAAGTCCTGAACAATTGAATCTTCACTCCCAAGCTCGGCATTCATCAATACGAAGGCCTGCGGCATTAATACTCTATCCAGCGTGGAACTATAAAAAGATAATGAGGTGTGGCTTCGATATTAATATCCAATCCATAGAGGAAGGTGCGTTTCGGAGAAATTCTAAATCGAGGAGCTAATAGATATTGAATTTATGATATACCTCATAAATTCAATAGAAATTATACTTCGTGACTTAGTTTGCTTTCCTCAAATGTCCCGGCTTTTTCCCATTGGTATGAAAAAAAATCTTCACACCAATCGTGAAATTGATGACTATCACCATAAAACATCACATTCAAGTCAGGTTCACCTTTCAAATTTGGAAATAGAACGCAAGAGTGTTTTTCATTAAATATGGTCATTATATTTACAGATTCAACCATACGCCTTTCCACTAAACCTCTTGAAAGTAATTTTTGCCAGCCAATCTTTTGCAATATCTTTCTCCTCCCTCTAGGTATTATTGGGTTACGAGGGAAGATATATGAGAATTTAATGCCAGTTTCTACCTTGTTCCCTAGTGTTTCGATGAGGTCCAAAGGTACCTGGGCCATTATTTCCTTAATATAACTATTTGATTCATAGTAGAGATTTTTCCATCGCTGTATAATGGCCATTACCCCGTGCACAACCTCACATCCCTGAAATGAACTTAATCGTTGAATAAATTTTGTGGGCAAGTCTCCGAGGCTATGTTCTAGGAAATACTCCTGTTGTGAAGACAAAAAAGCATATCCGGGAATTAGAGAGACGATAATCTTTCCGTATGGTGTTAATGCAAACTGACCTTCCTCATATTTGGAGACTAACCCAGAATCGACAAGCCGCACGATATTTCTGTGTGCCTCTTGCATTGTCGCATCTATTTCTGGTGCTAGTTTAGATAGACGATAGCTATTATGGGTTAGGCGGATCAGAATAGGGAGGCGCAATTCGCCTGCCAGTTCAAAAAAAAGTGACTCAGCTCCAATCTTGGGCTGTGCAGACATTAAATTTACTTTTTCAATGCCCTTAATTTAAATCTGCAAAGATTCTTGGTATGCCATTTGATATCTAAAGTAACCTAGAATCACATAAGTGTCAAGTATCCGAGAAGGATATTCTCGAGACCGATAAATCTTAGTTAATCTCCACTTCATAATGCTTGTAAACCTGTTTCTTACTAATACGGGTAGATCTGTTTTGTTTTATTGTTCAAGCGCTTAATCACTAAGTGGCTGGTTTTAAATACAGACAATGTAAATATTGTTGATAACAATTGCTAAGGACTGACTCTTGACATAGTCCGTGGAAACAAAATCGTATCTTTAATGTCATCGATTCTAGTTATCCATCTAATTAAGCGCTCTATTCCAAGACCAAATCCACCATGAGGAACTGAACCGTATCTCCTGAGGTCTAAGTACCACTGATAGCTGTTGATATCTAATCCTTCCTGTTCCATCCTTTTAGTAATCGAAAAACTATCGTCTTCTCTGATTCCACCGCTAGTAATCTCTCCGAAACCATCCGGGGCAAGCATGTCTGCGGCAAGGCCATATCCCTTATTCTGCGGGTCTTCTTTGACATAAAAAGGCTTTACTGCAATAGGATAGCCCACTACAAATATTGGTTTTGAAAAGTTTTTTGTCAATTCACGCTCTGAATCAATGTTAAGGTCATCTCCTAGCTCTATTCTCCGACTTTTCCCATTCCCATCTAGAATGGTAAAATCTTGAGAGCGAAGGGAATCTATGGCTTTTTTATAAGAAATCCTTTCAAATGGTGGCCTCATATTTTTGAGGGCAGAGATGTCTCTTTTTAGCATGGCAAAATCTTCCTGTCTTTCCGCTATAACATGCTCTAAAATATTTGAAATTAATTGCTCTTGGACTTTCAGTATGTCTTCTAGCTCCACCCACGGTGCCTCAGCTTCTAAATGTGTGAACTCGGATAGATGCCTGACAGTCCTTGAACTCTCTGCTCTGAATGACGGTGTTAAACTCCACACAGGACCCAAACTAAAAACCATGGCTTCAAGGTAAAGCTGTGCGCTTTGTGACAGGTACGCATAGTCATTGTTAAAATATTTTACCTTGAATAGAGTGGAACCCCCTTCTACTGCCCCTTTAACAATTACGGGAGCAGTGATCTCGATCCAATCATTTGTGATTAACCAGTTACGTGCAAACTTTAGAACTGAAGAACGAATTTTTGCAATTGCAATCATTTTTCTCGCTCTTAAAGATAAATGTCGATTATCCAATAGCAGCTCTACGCTTTGATACTCGCCTATAGGATAGTCTGCGTCTGCTATGTTGTACACATGCAAGTTATTTCCTTTAATTTCATAGCCTCCTTCCGGGGCCCTTTCGTCTTTACGTAAAATTCCTGTCACCTGAACCGATGACTCTATCGTCAAGTCCGCCGGTACGTTGTTAGTTGGAAACACACTTTGGATAATACCTCCTCGATCGTCCCGTACAATCACAAAAGTATTTTCTTTCTGTTTGCGTAATCTATATACCCAACCTCTTATTGTGACGCTTTTTCCAATGTGTTCAACAGATTTTAGTTCAGCAGCTCTCAGCATTATTTTTATTGATTTATTATTTTATTTCTACATATAAATTGGGCCTTGTTAGCAAATAATAACATCATAATAAGTTAAGATCAAAGTATTAGTAAGACCTTCTCTCCTAACCTGATATAATTTATAAAACCTTTCCCTTCTTTTCCTTTCGTTTATGAGCAATGCTTTTTAGAATTTGCAAAAGTACTGATATCCAGGAGAACTCAATGAGGGCTTATTCGGTTGACAAAACAGAAGTCTTGGTGGGAAGACGGAAGGGGATATTATTCGCATGCAATAATTCCTGTCCACACAGAGGAGCATCGTTATCGAAAGGAGAGATTAAAGGAGATAGTATAGTCTGTTATATGCATGGCTATGAATTCAATATTTTTTCGGGGAAGCTGGTAAATATGAAATCATGGAAGAAAGAATCACAATGGATGGAGCAAACGCCCGCATGGAGACAATCCGGTGACCTGACTTTGTATCCTGTGGTAGAGAGGGAAAATGGAGTCTATGTAGATATCAGTCAGGATGGTCTGAAAAAGGTCACCTAATATCGTTGAAATTAACCTTTTTCAGACATTCTTAAAAGGCTAAATATATGCTTTATATCTCGAATATGTTCGTCTATAAAATTAACCTAATTCTCCCATATGCAGCCTTTTGTTATGCAAGAATAATAGAAACTATTCAGAATGAACAGGATGGATCATGAGCCTGGATAAATGGTCATATCATAAATCTTAGCCTCGAACCTAGATCTTACATCTGTGGTTGGAGGTTATGATATTATTCAGGTACAGATTCAGTGACGAGATTTCCATTTTCGATCTTAATAAATAGGAATCGATTGTCTTTGAAGATCATTGTTATTTCCATAGGTTCTTCTTCTACGTCTAACAATTCCTGGCCTTTAATTCCATCAAATTTAGTCATGATTATTCATGGTAATACAACTTGTAGCTGTATTTAGATTGTGTTGTTTTAACCGGTTTAGCCATTTGGGATCGATTAGATCTAATTGAGAGCTATTTGTGCATCCATTTATAAAATACGGAATGGAAGTATTTTTAACAGTTCTATTTCAAATTATAATTACTTTAATTCAACAATAGAAAGGGCTAAAATAAAAAAGGAGCGACGGGATCGGTCATTTATTAGTTTCAGCAGAAGCTTTCTCAATTATTGCAAGTGTCATCAGCACCTGCAATATGCTTAGCCATATCTTTTTTTCTTGCTATTTCATTTGGGTAATGGCTTCTTGATCTGGCTCCATTAGTTTTTCAGTCATTTCTCCTTTAAGTGCTGTAGGATCGCGTTCTCTTATTTTGGCTGGAGCCATTGGCTCTTTCATTATGTCGCCAACGGATCAACTTTTCGTCCCGTTTCAGTTTCAGAGCGTCACTTAAACAAATGTGGATGCATTAGCTTTTTGACCTCTTCCACAGCTTTAATCTACTCTCCCCAGCGT
>JBPCNB010000343.1:0-10441 GCA_051001675.1 Nitrososphaeraceae archaeon
CGACTGGTTGCTACCTCCGCCCTAGCTAAGTTTTTAACTTTTGGGAAGAAGAACATCGATGGAAAGAACACGGAGTTACGAGAGATCCACCGAAAGGTATTCCACCATCTTCTGGAATTATTAAGAGATAAACGTCGGAAAGTACGGATCAATGCTTGTAAAGCACTCACAGATTCTGATGCGAAATTACCTATGTCTGATCCTTCATTGCTTGAAGCCGTCGACACACTCATTAACGTTGCAAAACATGATTTGGATGCCTATGTAAGGAGGGAAGCTGAAAGATGTGTAAACAAATTGAGAGAATGGATAAATGAATGGTCTAGCAAACCCTTTAATCTTGACGTCATGCTAAGAGAAGAAAACACCAGCAGTTCCTGTTCAAATAAATAAACATATAGTGAATGATCTTAATACGAATGATGATATTATATTATACCTTTCTATAGGGAAATTGAATGCCTGAACTAATTACAAAATGGCTAAATTTAGAAGTATCTCATTATAAATTTCGTTTTGATAGCATCGTATATTTTCTACCACGCCAATCAACTAATGTATTGTTTATCCTCGCATCAATAATATAGAAAATAAACCCCAGTGAGATGATTGTACCTGCTACAGGCGATGCTAAAGCGTAAACAAGATTTTCAAATATGCCGAATTTCAGTTGTATTAGACTGGTCGAAATTATTATAGCAATGGCTAAAAGGTTAATTGTAATCACGACGTTACGGAAGAATAAGTCATTATCATTATTATTCAAGGTAGATATCGGTGAAAACAAAAACGTTAAAAGAATAAAAGGATAGAGTGTCAGAAAAAAAATACCAGTCGCAAACAATTTAGTAGCAGTTTTTCTTTTTTGATAACGAGGTACAACTATTCTTTGTAATACATTCCATCGTCCTCTAAAAATGGATTCTATATAGCGATCACCGCTTACCGCTCTTAACACATAGTTTTGATTTCTGATTCTTCTGCCTATTGCAGCGTCCTCTATTATTTCATCCTTTACTGCTCTATGAGTTCCAATAGCTTCGTAAATTTTTCTCGTAATTAAGTAGAAGCAGCCGTATAGATACCCACTTGTTTTATTTTGCGGGTTGTTTATTCGCAGTACAGAGTGCCTCATATGTAAGAGAGTTAAGAGCATCGGTAATGTAATTTTGGCCCACGTGTCTTGACATAATAGTTTAGGTCTTACAGTAAGGGTATCCAGATTGTTTTCCCTAAAATAGTCAACAGCCATAGAAATCGTAGAAGAAGACAATAGTACTGTATCTGCATCTAGAAATAAGAATAGATCGCCACTTGACCTTAGATAACCATTATAACACGCCCAGTTTTTTCCAGACCATCCCTCTGGCTTGTCCTCCGCATCAACGACAATTATTGTCATTTTCGAGTTGTTTAGATCATAGTATTCTTGCATTATTTCTCTAGTGCTGTCAGAGGACGAGTCATTGACTGCAACTATCTCAACATTGGAGTAATTTTGATTGAGTAAACTATCTAGACATTTTCTAATATGTCCTTCTTCATTCCGTGCTGGTATAATTATACTAACCCTTGGAGGACTGTTTTCAAAGCTCAAAATCTTGGTTTGATAAGGAAATAGTCCTAATTTTGGCGATTGCCTAAGTGACCTTACGGTGCATATCATAAAATACAGCCACATAATGCATACAAACAGCATTGAGGATACCAATATAGAAAACAACATCACAGAAATCGTAGGAACCATGCTAATATTACCTAACACCCATATTAACGCGCGGAAAAGGTTACCTGTTTATTTTTATTCAATGTTAACAATCTTGGAATAAGAACGATTTGAATGCTATTTATACTATGGCAAATGTAGAGTTCTTCATTCTCATATGCGCAGAATAACAAATTCAAGCGTTGATAGATGGCGACACGAGTTATTCGACTTCTTAACACTGAGAATTATAGACTTAATAGGTTAAAACCCAACCCCTCAATCCCGATGGCGATGGTTCTTCGTGATAAGAAAAAAATATAGTGGCCTTATTTGTAATATGGTTGAGGAAATATGAAAATGGAAGACAGATCCTCTGATGCTATAAGATATTGGATTCCTTTGGCTGCAATAGCAGCTGGAATTGTTTTTGTAATAGCATTCATGTTGCGTCTTCCTTCTGAAAGAGCTATTGTTGCTTCAGCTCTTGCAGCAATTATGGTCTTCAGTGGATTTTTCTTTCAATCGTATGGCAAAGATAAGGATAATTACAAAAAAAGAGCAGATTCCGTATAGACAGAATGCACTAAAGACAAAATGCGCGGGCTGCCGTTAGAATGCAGGTTATGAAGAGGATAACCGCAAAATATGAAGGATCTATATCAGAATTGTACGAAGTAATTACTGTATATCTATTTCTAAAATGTTCAAGACAGCGCCCACGTAGAGCCCCAGCATATTAAATGAACGACCTATACTGAAGGAACTGATACCGTTCTTATTCTCCTCACATAGCGGTATTCTGGTTGCGTCAAGGGATCAAACCTCAAATAACAAGAAGCCGTAAGAGCTATTATAATTCACCAATTTCTTATTTTTTCCGTCCTGGAGTGAATTTGCTATCCCTAGAGCCTAGTACTCGTAACCAAATTCGTACAAGTTCCTATTTTTTATAAGTGCAGTACGAATAAATGTACTTAACCAGATTGGTTGACATAAAGGGTAATATTGCCCCAGGCAGAACAAGTCGATGAAGCAAACTCAGAACTAATAAAAATTTGTGCCGCTTCTCCAAATCCTGGATGTGATAATACCATGATAATACTTCACAACGATTGTATTGCATATCCTGAATACGTTGGAATTCATATTCCTAGTTGTAACGATTCACGATCATTAAGCTATCTTATTGCCAGAGGATTGCTTACTTAAGCAGGTAGCTAAAAGATAGAGATTTGAGTTTGAAGTTCACGCCATATTGCCTACTCGGGGTTACTTAGACACCAATACGCAGAGTACACTCCTCTTTGAATTTCCTGCTAATGCTAAAGAGAAGCCTCCTATCGTTACCAGACCAATAATTATTGTCATTTAGCTCTTTTAATATAAAGCATGATTGTGATCCCTTTTCCATGATGCTTCAATAATGCTCCGACCCAGCTTCAACCAAAATACTTCTATGCAGAAAGAATGATTTGATCGTTGTTATGCAAGTAAAGAACAGAGGCAAATTGAAATTAAGAGATAAAGGAAGTCAAAACAAAAATAAATTTAAAGGAAAAGTTGTATTGGTAACCGGTGCTTCTTCTGGAATAGGGAGGCAGGTCTCACTCGATTTTTCAGATCACGGGGCACAAAGTATTATACTGGTAGCCCGCTCACAATCGAAGCTAGAAGACCTAGAAAAAATAATAAGTAGAAAATTTGCAACCGAAGTGATCGTTTATCCATGTGACATATCTAAAAAAACAGAAGTTGCAAAAATGGGAAGGGATATTCATGAGCGTTGCGGATACATCGATATCCTGGTCAATAACGCTGGTTTTGGAATATATGGAAAAGTTCAAAGACACAGTATCGAGGACATAGAATCCATTATTTTTACTAATTATTTAGGTATGGTCTATTGCACCAAAGTATTTTTGGATTCCATGACCTCAAGAAAATCAGGACACATTGTGAATGTTGCTTCAGTCGCTGGAAGTTTCGGAGTAGCTGGGTTATCGGCTTACTGCGCTTCGAAATATGCGGTTTTGGGGTTTTCGGAATCATTATCTCAAGAATTGCATGGGACAGGTATTGGCATAACAGTAGTTAGTCCTATTGGTGTAAGGACAAACTTCTTTACTAATGATTCATTCAGTGGTAAGACTCCAAATTACGCTGGATTTATGCTCGAACCAAAGACAGTCTCAAATGCTATTCTTGCTGCGGCAAATTCTTCTCGTCTTGAGATAATTGTTCCATTCTACATAAGAGTTGCAGTATGGTTTAAGCATACACTACCATTTATTGTCAATCCTATAATAGGTTCTCATTTTCGAAGAGAGTTAAAGAGATCAAGAAATGGGGAGACTATGTCTTGACCAATTATTCAGACTCTCAAAATCAATATACATCCATTATAATTAACTACCAGATAGCAACAGCTTTTGTCGTTATTGTCATTTTAAAATAAATTTTATATGGATACTTGCCTCTGCATGCTTGTATCTTGAGGTCATTCTTGAAATGTTATATGCCCTATACATGCTCAATGACCCGTCATTTCTTCACTTCATTTTCTGTTTTCAAAGTGTCAAATATCGTCGCTTTTGTTTCATCTAGATTCAAGCTTTCTTTCAGGTATCTGACGAAATCGCTGGCAGTAATTATACCTAGGGGTTTGCGTAGATCCTCGTCTTTGACAACCAGCAAATGCCGAACACCGTTCTGACTCATTATATCGGCAGCTACTTCCACAGATGACAATGCGTCTATAGTAACCAATGGGGAAGACATTATGTTCTCTAGGGTGGTGTTTTTGCTACTCGCATCATGAACACATACTCTTGTCACTAGATCTCTTTCGGTTACTATGCCTACCGATTTATTATTCCCATTAGTAACCACTAATGAACTTATATTGTTTTCAGTCATTTTTATTGCGGCCTCTTGGGCTGAGCTTGACGCTGTAATAGTAACTAACTTTTCTTTCATTACTTCACCAATGGAGGAAGCCATGTTGATTTATGATGATAAGTGATTGTTCTTATTATCATTATCTATAAGATCAAGTGAGAAGTAGGGAATGGTCTATATCATAAGACTAAATTTAAGTTCTTTATTTCGGTAGCAAGTACAGCACTGGAAATATGGTAGTTTGTAATTTTAAATCATGTGATAGAACAAAATGAATAGAACCATTAACTTATACTTGCATAATATTCCCGCGATAGAGGCCCCATAGCAAATTTCACAACTAGAATTCAGTAGATAATAACACTGGCCTTCTGAATCATCCTAGCCGGTTCATTGAAAGCCTATGTTGTATCTTCGAGATAATCTTTCCATGGCTGGAGCACTTATCTTTCCTCCATGCTAGGCCTGCTTGGATTTTTCACATAATTCATAGCACCACATTGCGGACATTTTGTATTTGCTACACTTTCTTTCGTCGGTCCATCACTAGAAACCTCTCATACTGATTCAGCAGCTTTTGTATTTCTTCGCGGTTGGCTTTGATTACAGGCTTTCCATCCCGTGTACAAGAAAGGTCCATTAGTAACATGGTAGTCAGCTAGGGGAAATTCAATGAATAAGGCCGCAACGGTCGTAAGAATTCTAACTCCCGTATCTCATTAATTATAATTATAATATTGCTCTCGTTTATCATTAATAACTACATTTGTATGAGAAAAGAGATATAGAAGAAACACGAAACTGATTTATAGGTGGGAGACCACTAATAATATGCACTGTAATAGTGAATAGAATGAAACATATGAAACATAGAAGCAGATCCGAGATAATTGGAGCAATATTGGAGGCTGCTAACGGTGGAGGTGCCACCAAAACAACGGTTATGTATAAAGCAGTTCTGTCAGATGATCTCATGAAAGAATATTTGTTATCTTTAGCCGAAGATGATTTAATAGAATACGAACAAGGGCGGATGACCTACAGGACGACTGAGAAGGGAATGCGTTTACTTAAACTATATAATAACATGAATGAAATGGTTCAGCCCTCAGTTATAAAGTTTGAAAAGAAGAATAATGAATTATTTGTTTGACTAGATTAGTTATTTATTTATTTAAACCATGCCGGGCATTAGGAAAATGTGTCTTCCTAATGAATTGGTTGAATAATTACCTTGATAATCTTTACATGTAGAAATTTTGAGTCTCAGAATCAGTACTCACATAAAAAAATAGAAGGTTACAAGATAATACGAATATCGATTTCTGTTGTAAGATTTGACTCGGGTTATTGCATTTTAACAAATTCCCAAGTAGAGATGAACATGGGATCAATTACGATGACAATATGATTTCCCTTCTGTGTACTATCCAATAACATTTTGTATAGGGTGATCGAGTATCCCAAGATATTTCATGTTTATTATCTCTCATTCTGGGACAGTCTTTTCTGGATCTTCTACTATAGTCGCGATAGGTTTACATTTGACTGCATTATTACTAATTCTCATAGTCTATGGAAAAATAAATTCGGTTTGTTCCGAAGATTTCGAACCTTATTCTCTAGATGACCCCTCCTCTCATATTCCCTACTGATTGATTTGAAGAGTTTATGATTTGTATAACACAGTATTGAGCACTGCAAATATAGAGTCAGTCTCTATGTTAATGATAATGACATCAGGCAGATTTTTCAATAGAGGTGTTATGGTGTTGGACTCCCCATATATAGGGCACGTCATTAGAGAAACTGAAGACAAAATCATTGTATTTGGTCAAGGGAATGTTAGATACGATATTCCAAAATCAGTAATTCAAATGACTGGAAGAAATGTGCTAATTGGTCTTAACTTCTCGGAGGTTGTAAAGAAGTATGGGGTAATGCGTGAGGAACCATTGCCAACAAGTATACCTTCAGAGGAATGGATACAGGGCATGAACCTTGACCTTGCAACCTAGGAAAGAAAGTATCCTAAGTCATTGTTTAATAAAGGGGTTAGAATAGAAAATGAAGATAGCATAGGGCATGTAATGAGGGAAACCGATGACAGAATTGTTAGATTCGGAAATTATGATTACAGATTTGATGTTCCAAAGTCGAAAATAAAAGAGGTAGGAAGGAACGTTATCTTAAATTTAGATTATTCAGAATTGTTCAAATATAAAGTAAATAAAAGTGCTCCACTACCTACAGTTAAAACTAAATAGAAAGTAGTAGTTTAAAAAGGGAATAGAACAAATCGAAGTAGAGTTTATTTCATGAACTATTTTCAAAGTCCATATTCTTAAGATATGTAGTCGCATAAAAAAATGACCAACAATGGACTCTAAGAACTGGAATATTACTCCAAAAAGAATCTGCAAATATTGTGGATGGGACGTGGATGAGTCTGATTTAGAGGTGTTGTCTATTTTTCATCAGGATTGTTGGAAGAATTATAGAAAAGAAGGTCTGTTATATCCTATGCCTAAACACGCTTAGGATTAATGCTATTCTTGAAAACAAAGGACATTTAATATTGGAAAAAACTATTCAAAAATCTAACATGCTACTTGATTGACAACCGCCCAGATTGTTCATCACTGATTAGCCAGGCTATTTTTATGCTCAAGAATATCTTTTACCCGTTGTATCAAGTCTTCATCTGGTATAGGTTTTCTAATAAAGCAGTTTGTATCTAACCCAGGAAATGCTTCATTTCTAATCTAATACATTTCACCTGCTGTTAAGAAACATATTTTGACTCTACCATCTAACTTCCTAATTTTGTGGTAAAGTTCAGGCCAGGCCGGGATTCAGAAAACTCGGACCAAAAATCTAGTTAATAATAAGTAGTCAAATTATGAAAATATGGCTGGTGTTGGCCAAGGTTGAGGAACTTCAGGCTAGGAGTGTTGAAGGGTTTTAACTCAAGGGTAAAAGCGGAGAGATATTCTGAAGAGCAAGACAAAAAAAGAGAATGGACACTTTCTTAATATTAGTGGCATAAACTGTTCTATAGAAGAATTGGAGATCGAATGATATTCCATTAAGGAGCCTGTTTTGGACTTTTTGATAAGTGAGGAAGACTATTGATTCTGTCGAACAAAGTGCAAAGACAGAGACTTATAATCGCAGATTAGTATGGCAGATCTGAATCAAAGGTAATGATAGTTTTGTTGCAAGTATTCAATTTGCTATACACCTACCCCGTTATATAGCATCAAGCCGTAAATTAACCGCAGGAAATTCAAGCGAATGTGCCAGTCTTCCTTCGGGAGGAATCCGATATAACGAGAAGCCTTTCTTTGATATAAAGAAAAAATCTCTAGAAAAGCAAAGAACTGGAGAACATGAGTGCATACAATATATTACTTCTATAGATAACCAAATAAGACACACAAGAAATCTGCCAAACCGTCATTGAGGGGATATTTATGATGCAAACTATAAAATAACAATAGATAGCCTATTGTGCTGTGAAAGATAGAGATCCGTCATCTAGAATTGTGATAAAAACAGTATTTTTGATTGTCGTTCTTACTATCAGTGCTATTACCTTTGAATATAGCCCATTGCAGCATATAATTATACAGCAGGAGGCTTTAGCCCAGCCTGATTCCAGTTTCTTGACATACGACAACCCCGCACATGGAATTAAAATGCGATACCCTGCCGACTGGACAGTTTCAACCAATGGACTTCAATCTTATAGTGATATTGTAGGATTTTTCTCCCCACTGCAGAATCTTACAGACGTATTGCCTGCACAAGTCGCCCTATCAGTAATGAGTTATTCAGCGAATATATCATTGGACGAATATACAAATATGACACTTACGGAGATAGAACAACAAGGTCTTGAAGTTAATGAATCTAATGCTTTTACATTAGCCGGAAATCCCGGATATAGAATAATATTTTCGCCACCGCCACAAACTGTTCCAGTTAGCCTTAGTGTTTTGCAGGTTTGGACAGTAATAAATGATAAGGTATATCTATTAGCATACACTGCAGAGGGTTCAGAATTTCAGAATAACTTACCATTAGTACAACAGATGTTGGATTCATTACAAGTGCAACCACAACAGTAACCATAGTAAGCAAGAGAGAGAATATATATGTTAGATATCTAAACCAACGGGAATTTTTTCTCTTCTCGTAACAGCTGCCAATACTACTATACTTGATACAGTAAAGAATAGAAAGAAAGGAAGTAACATTAAGTGCACTTAGCTATATTGGAACACGAGCTCCTCCGCTATATGTTTGAGAATAAGCTACAACATAGTGGTAATCCCAATCGCACTATTCGCTTGGCAAGAAATACGCAGAAGATGTGACTGTTACTTTATAACTTCTAAGGCCTTTTGTGAACGTTTCGGATTGCAGCTAAGGGCTTTACCACTGCCAGGAGAATATAAGGCAAGAATAAGAGAGAACCTGATTTCTACCAAAAAGGAGGCCGCAGGAGACTCCATTTGCATGGATGACAGGATTAAGTCCGAGGCATCTGCGGTATGTGGACGCATGCTTATGACAACATCGATCTAGATTAAAAAACAAGTTTCTCTAACTTATTTCTCTAAACCTTCTTTACAAACATATGAAGTTACCTCACTTATTGGAGATCTTTTAGCCGAGGTTATAAGATGGCTAAACACAGCTTTTGTTTAACTGCTGACTTATCGATCTAACTTCTTTTTATAAATGATTTATGTTCTGCCTTAAATTTTTCATTCACATCTTCTCTTTTAAATCCGTGATCTCTTACGGCATGCTCTGTGCCGTCTCTCCATAGTTCTTCTTCTGTTTCTCCTTTTGCTACATAGTCACAGTCAACGCCCACATCTCTACATGCTAGTGATAACATAACAAATTGTGTTAGTAGAGTTGTGTATAAAGTATTAGGGATAAATCTTCTATTACTATACTATTCCTCATCGGAGGTAGATTTTCGCTAAATATCTAAATTCCGCTGTGGGATGATCCTAAACTAGGCAATAGTCTTAGTACTTCAACTTTTTACCATATTATAGTAACATGTGACCGTTTTTCCCAGGATCATTAAGAGAACACTAATAGACTGATTGATACCAAATAAAGAAAGAGAGATCAATCCCTATGTAGCCAGCAGCAGGAAGGTCCCCAGACAAACGAATCTACCCTGCAAAGGTCAATTCTGTCCGGTCAGCTGGGTCCCTGCGGTTTTATTACAATACACTCTACCTATCCCAAATACGATGTTTCACATACCTGATGGGGCTGAAATTATGGTATCATCCAATGCCGCGGTTAGGTCCTAGACTCAACTATTCTTCTAGCCGCCCGTTGAGTGTTCCCGCGGCTTAGATAATATATTTTCCAATAATGTATGACTGGCATGATAGCTTCAACACTCATCTTCTTGCTTGTGCAAGCCTAGGGTCCCATGTCCAAAATGGTTCTTCTCTTAGTTTTTGTGATAGCTCACTTTGACTTTCCTCTGAATGTCACTCTACGGATACTAATGCTAGGGGAAACCTTTTTTTCACTTTTCCTAATGTTTGAATTTTACCTGATGTCACTACTAGATAATTTATTCCTATTGATATCATTAAAAGTGTATATAGTTACATCATTTATCATTTTGCAAACTTTGAAAGAAGGTCTCACATCACATGCCGATACACAAAATAGGTACAATATGAGTAAAAAAAATAATAGAACTATCACAACTATCGCTGTCTTTGTGTTTGCTTCTTTGTTCCTTTGCTCTTTTTCATTGAGAGAGATGGAGCCAGCTTATGGCTCTCG
>JBPCNB010000344.1:0-2941 GCA_051001675.1 Nitrososphaeraceae archaeon
ATCGGATGCTCCGCTCACGGCGGCTACACTTGCCCCTTGTCCTTGTGTCGGGCTTTGACCCGTAGTTCTTTCCTCGTCCTGAACGACTGCAACGGGTTGCAAAGCCATATCGATAGCTCCAAGAGATGAGCCGCGCTGTTCCGCAAACCAAATTCTTCCCTGGTCATCTGGCACAAGCCACTGGACGAAAGATCCGTTGGTAGGAATTCTTACCTCAGTGATCTCATTACTTTCCGGATCGATTAAACCAATCTTGTCGATCACATGTAGTGCAAACCATAGGTTCCCATAAGCATCTAGTGCCATACCAAATGGCAACCCTTCCGGACTCGTTATCGGATACTTGGAAAATGTATCGAATACTGGATCTAAAACGGAGATTGCCTTCCCTTCATGTTCAGAAATATATACCCTGGAGTCTTTGGGGTCAGAAAGTATAGCGCTGGGTTCCTCTAGGCTTGTACCAAAAGGTTGATATTCAGTTATATTACCGGTGGCAGGATCTAGTTTTCCAACTTTCCCGACAGACTCTGTAAACCAAACTTTTCCTTGTCTGTCCACAGTGATATCTGTTGGAAGTGAGTTCGCAGTCGGTATATCGTATATAGTAAACTCGTTAGAGTTGGGCGAGAATCTAACAATGCTGTTAGATTGTCCGCCTACTGTGAGCCATACATCTTGGAGCTCGTCTACAGCCATAGCCGACGATATACCCTGTATTGGAATGGTAAACTGTAGATTGTCTTTGCTCACTGGATCGTATTTTCCTAAAATATTTTTGGTTGGGTCAAGATACCAAATTTGTCCTACATTTCCAAGGGCAGTCATTGTTATCAAGCTTGCGTTACTAATTGAATGAACGGTGTAGTTTTTGGATTCTATATTAAATTCCCATATCCTCCCACTCTCAGGCGTTGAGTCGCCCACCCATATTGTTCGCCTTACTTGGTCATAAATTGGATATAGCGGAAGTGATCGTTGCGGAGTCTTGTATTCCTCGACCGTGAATTGCAAATCAGAAATTCTTGGTTTTACCTGGACGTCAAAAATGGCAACCATGTTGGACGTTCCTGGTTCGGTGGTTTCGCCTAATATCTCTACTGTCCATCTTCCAGCTAGTGGGAAGGCAGCATCAGCGCTGAACCTGCCAGGGGACTGTTCTATAGTCTCTATCATGATAGGACCGATTCCCCTTTCAACTTGAGTCAGCTTTATTATTGAAGAATTTATGGACTCGGCAACTGAATTATTCGAATCAAAAAAAGATATTTCAAAAGTGTTTTGACCCACTGTAAATGGCTTAATTGTTAGTTGTATTTTTTGGCCATTATCAAGATAAGCAGCCCTCGAAAATTCTTTTGATTGCGATATATTTTCTATGACACTAGCCGATGCACTCGTAGAAGAGACCCCCGCGCCGTCTCTTCCATTGACACGTTCATAAGCTGGAAATTCCCCAGAAGGCAAAGCCATGTTAGCCATCAAGGATACCATTACCAGCAATCCAATTCCCAGAGCTGCCTCTGCTTTGAGAGTTTTTTCGAAACGTTTGACGTTTGTAATGAAGCCTATTTTTGGCATGGTATTTTGAGTATCATCGTAACTATCCCTCTTGGAAGTCTGAGCGACTCTTGTTGAGGGGATGACCCACGCACTAATTTTCTTTTGACTTACAAATTGATGATATGCTCCGATAACTATCATTACTACACCGATAGATAGCTTCACAAGAAGCACTTTTCCATACAAAGAAGCTATTGTTATTCCAAGATCGCTTTCGAGAGTCCACAACAGCGATGGACCTGTTATCAAAATTACACCCAAAGCTACTACAATAATGGTTGAGAATCTGGGTATGACAATTGATAATACAACAGCCTTTATTGTGTCGTCGAATTGGAAGGCAGCCAATTTTGGAACGGCAGCGAATGCCAAAAAGAATACTCCTCCAATCCAAATTGATGCAACTACACTATGACAAAAATCTGCAAGGATTGCTAAAGGTTGATTGCTAGCTGCAGCATGGGCTATAAGACTGTAGGTTATCAAAAGTGATAAAGCAAGAGCTAAAACTGATACAAATTCTGTTTTGTTCATTTGAGTGCCATGCTGACTATTTTTCCGATATATCCCCACTGCAAGTAAAGTTAAAGCTGAAGCTTGAATCATTCGAATAGCCCACACATTTCCGAACTTGGTTGAAATTATTTCCAAAATGGTGGCATCAACGGAGATTGACTGAACAATTATCATCGCGACCCCCGACACCAGTATTAATGAGGACCCGATAATCAGAATCATTGTGGCTATATTACTCACCCGACTACGATAGTGCAACAGAGATTTCGAAAGCCATGGAACCTGATCAAATGGCTTCCATAACCACAGCATTGCAAAGGTCACACCAAATGCAATAATCTGACCTACGTAGCCTGGAAATCTGGAGGCAGATTCTTCTATCGATAGAATGTCCTTTTGAGATTGGGCACGAGTAGTGCCACTTTCATCGCTAGCATTGCTTGCAGATATCTCCGTTCCTATCCCAAAGGTAAAAGTATTATCAACTACATGACCATCAACTGCAGACAAAACTTTCGTATTCACAGTATAAATTCCAGGAGGAAGATTTTCTTGTAGAGTAACGGCGATAGATGATGTCTGTCCATTCACATTGTGAGCATCATTTTTACTCACTACTTTTCCATCGGGTCCCAATACAGATATGTCGCTATAAGAAAGCTCAATAGGTTCGCTGAAAAATACACTTAATTCTCCTGTTGACTTGGGAATATTCTCAAACGGCTTTGGCGTAGAATCAACATAAAAAGGGTGAGCAAAAGAATCAACAGCAAGAGAAATGTGAAGGATAATACACACTAAAACGATAGTTGACATTAACGTGAAGCAATACCTTGTAGGGAAGGGCGACAAAGGAGTATTC
>JBPCNB010000345.1:0-2742 GCA_051001675.1 Nitrososphaeraceae archaeon
AGTTCTAGTATGCGCCACCACTATGTACACTGCGACCTCTATACTATATATGTATATACTATAGGTTACAAAAATGAATACGTATGTGTATATACGCATAAATATCTGAATGTATATACCTCGAATATGGTATATTGGGCCCATGATATTTCAAAACTAACTGAAGAATGCAGTAATGAAGAAGATGTTGATAAGAAGATTGAAATTTTGTATAAGATTAATTCTATGCTTCCCAAGTCATATCAATTAACTATACCGTCGCTAGTAACAGATGATTTTGTCAATTCTGCATTATGGAGAATATGCCAAAGTAGAGAGAATTACCCGACCGTCATTCAATAGCCTTGCCAACCCGAATTTCATATTCATATATTCATAAGCAAAGTAGTGTAATATTACGTATATAAGAAGATAAAGTTGGAAGTAGTTGAGTACAGAAATAATGTCAGGGGTATTTTCAATTGTTGGCGGAGTTGTACTCGTCGGAATTTCAGGAGCACAAGTCTTTATCACTAGGAAAATCGGAGCCGAAGGTAAATCTTGCGAGAAAGTTTGCCAGAAGAAAGAAGTATTTTTGAGTGATAGGGCTCTAATCTATCACTCCCCCTGGTCGAAATGAAATTATATCGATCATATATACAAATTCTGAAACAAAGAGAAGAAAGATAGTAGTCGTATTGCCGTAAAAATAGAGAACAAACGTCATCCATTCCCATGCCGGAACATGATCCGTCCTACCTTTGATACCATTATTTTCGACCAGAAAGTCTTGATATATAGGTTACTTACTATTAAACTCTAACCTAGTGACTTCTGCATTTTTACTCATAAATGTTGAATTTCCATTTGAAGATGACGTCATGGCCAAGTTAAGGGACATATATGAAATTGTTGATGTCTATAGAGTACAAGGAATGTATGATATTATTGCAAAAGTTGAATTAGATAAGGAAGAGGAATTAAAGGAACTTGTTTCAGAACGTATCAGAAAAGTTGAGAGAATTACCGGCACCGTAACGATCGTGATCGCTCAAGGTAAAGTGGTAGGAGGAGAAAAGTGAGAGTTAGTAAATTAAGCGATAAGATCTACTTGGACCATCGTATACTCTAAGCAAAGCCTTTTATCCAGATCTTAAAATCAATAATGAGCATCAAGAGGAAGAACATTGCAGGAAACTACAAAACTTGATACAATAGCCAATAAGGGTTTAACGTGGATAAACATAGAAAAACCAACTCGAGGCACGATGGAGAAATGGCTAGTAAGCAGAGGATATCATTTTCATGAATTAGATATAGATGACTGTCTTTCAAAAATTCAGATTCCCAAGATTGATAAACATAATGAATATATTTTTGTCGTTTTACATTTTCCTTCTTCTCCTATTCATAGTGCGGCAATCTCTGCGAAAAAGAAAACAAGAAAGGCTTCTACAACCACTTTACACTTTAGTCAATTATCAGTATTCGCAGGATGGAATTTCTTAGTAACGATTCACCAAGGAGATCTTCAACCACTCAATGATTTGTTTCAACAATGTAAGCAAGGAAATAGTAGCCAAAAAGAAGAACTTATGGGCAAGACATCTGGATATTTGCTTCATACCATTCTAGATGTCTTGGTAGACGATCTTTTTCATATATTAATGAAAATAGTTGGGAATCTTGAGGATATTGAGGATGCGGTATTCGATGATAAAGTCGAGGTTGTTAAGGAAATATCGTTATTGAGAAGAGAAATAACTATACTCAGGAGGATTGTATCCCCACTGAAAAGGATCGTTTCAGCCATGACTCGTGACATACAAAAATTCTCAGAGGAAGATTTAACAGAATATTTTAATGATGTTGAAGATCATATAAACAAGGTATTAGAAGTATTAGAAACTTCAAAGGAAACAATTGAAATCTACAAAGACACTGACTTTATGCTTAACACAGAAAAAACCAATCAGATTCTAGCTATACTAACAATTGTATTTTCACTGTCCATCCCCGCTACAATAGTTGGGACTTTTTATGGTATGAATGTCAACTTACCGGGTGGTCTAGAAACAGGCCCTTGGACTTTCTTTGGTACATATACTACACTTATTATAATGTCAATCATTTCCGCTGCATCTGCCTTATTGATGTATTGGTCTTTTCGAAGAGTTGGATGGGTCACTAGAAGTCGTAGAAATAAGATATAAGAAACGAGAACTAGCATTGTTGATTGTAATAGTTACGAAGACAAGATAACCCCTTGAGTTAATGCCATTAGTAATGTTATTTTTCTGTAAACCCTTGGTCTCCTGATATTACTGAGGTAGTCATGTATTTGTGGAACCCCCCAAAAACTGACACCTAATTTAAAATGGAAACAGGGAACAATATTAATTATCTACTACAGTTAAGAAATGGTGAAAATTAGAATTATTCCAAAATATGCACAATTTGAACTCAAGAATGATTTGGAGAAGTCAACCTTGAAATATTATCCTATTCCCCCAAAGTCACAAATCGAAATAAGGATGGATTCAAAAAAATATCAGTCAACGAAAAATCCCAGAAGTTAAATTAACTTACATCAAATTGCACTAGGAGAATAAACTAATTGTAATATCATCTAATTTTAGTAATTTGCACTAAAAGAGTCCATCAAGTCTCCTAACGCATAAATCATGCTGAGATTAAAATAAACTCAGTAATGATTGCGAGTACAAAAGTATTGTATTCAATATGGATCACATAGATTAGCAT
>JBPCNB010000346.1:0-4616 GCA_051001675.1 Nitrososphaeraceae archaeon
GCTTTTCCCTCAAAGTTCCATTCGCTTCTCGTTTCCTTATCCAAAAAAGTATTATTCTTAGCATTATATTCAAATTGTAGTGCCGTCTTGTCATCTATAATAGGGTCATATGATCTTATCATAAATGGATACAAAGAAAATAGAACGATAGGTTTACCATTTACTTGATCATTTATGACTCTCTTGTTCTCTATTTCTTGTAGTTTATAAGCTTTGTACTGACCCACTATTTTCAAAACCAACCACAATTTCCTTCAGTCCCAGTCTATCATCATTATTTGAAACAGGGAATAATACATCTCCATTAGTGTAATAATCACCATACGGATCTGCTCCATATGGTCTAGTGGAGCCAGTATCTGTAGAGAGCACTTTGGAATCTGGATATAGTTCTTTCCATTCTTTCCAATATGCTATATCAAATGGTATTCTATCTAGTTTAACTCCTGCAAACTTTCCAACCAATCCCTGAGCCATAGCTTGACTCCAAAGAGATTTAGTTGTTCTATCATACATTACGAGATTGCTGTTATAGAGTTTGCCTGAAGTTCCAAATTCAAGTATCTGTCCGTCATTCATAGTCCGATTAAAAACTTGATTAGTAAAACATAAGGGACAATATGTTACTGCTACTGGAACACCGCCTATCTTATCATTTACAATTTCATGCCATACTAATATTTGGAGAGGATATGCTCTTACATCTCCATCAATATTAAGACCAAGTACAAGCTCTGAATCTTCTAAACTTTTATCGGCTTCATGGACTGATATGAATTTAGGATCATCAATAGATGGAATTCCATCAGGAGGAGGTCCTCCACTTACTATTAGATCTAGGGGAACGATATTGTTATCCTCTTCCTTTCCTTCAGAGGCGGATACAGAATTAATACTACCAGCATTAGTAGTGGGATGGGTAATAGAGTTAGTAATAGAGTTAGTAATAGAGTTAGTAATAGACACAGAATTAACATTCATTTCCGGAATGATAAGGACTAGAGATAAAGTACCAATTATGGATATCACAGTTACAGATATTACCTTCTTATTTAGCCCCTTGTAGAACAATTTATCAGAGCTCAAAGTTTTACCTCCTTTCTCTTGTTCTTGTTCTTGTTCTTGTCATATCCTTCAGCTATATGTTGGCCTTTTAATTGATTGAAGTGGTTGTTCCTTGAAGTATTTCTCTGTCTTAATTCTTTCGTGAGCTTTAGTGCAGATAATCCTGCAAAACCAAATACTATTACCAAACCTATGTATGAAAGTAGTTTAGAGTATTCTATTAATACAACAGATAGACTACTTCCAAAAATTGAAGGTAGCATAGATAATATCAAAAGCCAGCTGCCACAACAACCCAAAGGCACAAGTGAGAAGAATGAAAAAAATGAGCTTATAGCAGTACTTCCTGACCCTCCACCGAAAATTCCTTTTCTCTTTTTATCTATTCTACAGCCTAAACTTTTACTATAGCTTGTTAAGAAAAACTGTATCCCTACTCCTATAGCTAGTCCAAAAATCACAATAGAATTAACCTTAAAAGCAGCATTAATAGCTGCAATAGCAGGAAGACTAGGTGTAGTAATAACAACTATCGTAAGATAAATTACTGCAGTGGCTATACCTACAATTGTCCCTTTTACTAATGCTTTTTTGGTATTGTAACTAAGAATTTGATGGAAAGACTCTATTTCCTTCATATGAACAACTAATGAATCCAAAGTCAGCTATTTAGGTCGATACTCCAACAGTTAAAGAATAGCTTGAAGAATTAAAGATATACAGATTCAACCAAAGATTTACCTTGATTGAAAATATAATTATATAATGATATAGTATACCTGACATTTAACGAAGAGCCTTACTTGTTACTAACAGCTTTCCCAAGGTTGTAAGTGTTGCAGAGATCTTGCCTCTTTCACCTTTTTCAACCTCTATTAGGCCCAAGTCTGCAAGACCTTTGGAATCTTTTCCTCCTTGCACATGGTAGCTTAATAGTGGTTTTCCATATCCGGATATTTGTTCCAATTGGTCCAAACTTCCGATAATGCCTCCAGCGCTATCTATTGCTTTTAGAATCTTTATCTTTGCTTCTGATATTATTTCACTATAACTAAGTTTGAGAACAGGCATTAACAATGGAATAGTATGTGTTGAATCCATACCAAATGCCTTAATGCCATTTATAAATGCCGAAGACAGAGCAGCACAACCAAGCAGCTTGTCTCCAGAGCTAATATTCATAAGTACTTGTTGAAATTCTTTAGCATTAAGATTCAATATTTCGTTTACTCTTTCCATAGTGTCTCTGATAACATTTTCTTTGGTCACAAGATTAATAGTTACAGGTAAACCGAGCACATTACGAATTTTTTTTGAAAATTCCTCAACTTTATTCTTGTCCGAATCAAAACAAATCATAACTAATTTGTGGACTGGAAAACTCCTTATTCCTAATGCTATCCCATCCTGACCATCAGAACCAAATGTACTGATTTGAAGTGTTTTGAACCCTTGTTCCATTACAATTGGTTAGACGTTAGAGGTTCATGTTAATAAGATGTATCTCCAACTGTTAAAGTTAGCCTTTAATGGTTAAACCTTACCAAAATATAAACAAAAATCATTTCGACTATTATTATAAGACCAATAGCTGCCATACAAAAATAAAAAATTACAGATGCAGTCAGTTAATGTCAGAATGTTTTCCTTAAAAGCACTACGCTGTATACCTTAAAAAATAAAAAAGTTTGAATATGAAGTTGGCGAGGTAGCAATGGATTTAGCAGAGGGCTTCGTTAATACTATTAATGGTGTTGGATAATTTAATTGACATGACAATCGGAATGATACTAGGAATGGCTGCGAGCCCCATTATGATGAAGGCAATAAAGGTTATAAGGGATCGAAGGAAGGTTTCTAGGATATTAAATGAGCTTTCCAAATTACAGAAAAATGGCGAATTGGATTACAAGGATCAGATATTATAATTATAGCATATAAAGTGCTCAGTAAGTCGGCGACTAGGTTGTTAGTTCTAGAATTATTATGGCCTTTGTCGCGGGTGAGATAACCTCGCTTAACTACCATATAGAATAACTCAGAGATAGAGTCAAAAATATACTGCATCATCGGTAGTAGCAGACATGTATCAAGCGAGTTAATGCTATTAGTGTTTTACGTCATATTTGGCAATCAGTTAGATCCTAATACTTCATCCAAATCATCCTTAAGTCTCATTGCATTTGTTAAATTATCCTGCGGTTAATCAAACTAAATGCTGCCATAAATCAAGTAATTAAAGAATACACTACAAATAAAAGAGAGTAGAGACGGACAACATTTAGAAGTAAGAGAGATGAGCCTCCATCATTTTAATCGATCGAGTTAGTTAGTTTTGACGGTATAACAAGAGAAATATTTAAAATTTACAGATTATTTGCTGACTTCTCGAAATAGGCCCATTCTACAAAGCAGTAGACAGAAGGGATTATAGCGAATGATTCATTATAAAGAGAGGGAGAGCCAAGGTTTAAAAAGTAAGGCTACTTGTAGTAAATAATATCATAATAGCTGTCATACAATAACTTATCCAGAATTATTTAACAATATAAAATATAATTCCGGTTTACCGCCCATAAACCTTCCATATTGTGAACCTAATACATCCTATGAGTCTTTGTCCTTCCATTCCATAGCCTTTGGCAGTATTACAACTACACATGTCGAAGGATTTATTATCTATGTAATTAATAATATCGACGTTCTGACTCTTTTATGGGATAATCATTGGCACTCATATCGCGTCTTTGCATCAATCCTTCATCATTAAATTCCCAATGTTCATTACCATGGGTACGCATCCATTGGTTTGGATTATCAGCATCTCTCCACTCATATTCAAAACGTACAGAGATACGATTTCCAGTATAGCACCAAAGATCTTTCATAAGACGATAATCAAGTTCCTTTGCCCATTTCCTTTTTAGAAACTCAACTATTGCTGCCCTACCACTAAAGAACTCGGTCCGGTTACGCCATTGGGAGTCGGGGGTATAGGCCTCAGCAACAAGTTCTGGTTCTCGCGTGTTCCAAGCATCCTGAGCATTTTTAACCTTTACGCTAGATTTCTTCATTAAACGGGGGTTTAATACTACCTTTAGTTAATGTCATGATTAGTACTATTCGTGAAGCCCAAGCTAGATAATAATATTCTTCACGATCCTCTACCTGTAAGTCTTTCTTAAGCATGACATAACCGTATAACATACCTTCTATTTTTCTAGTGTAATAGTTACTGGCTACGATGAATTTTTGAATGAGGAACTCCAAGCCAGCTTATGCATGCATTGGCATCCATTATCGATACTCCTATATTTTTTAACTCCTCTAATCCTAAATCATAGATAACTGATGTAGCGTCTTTAACTAGGACAATTCTGAAATCTCGTTCACTAGCCTCATAGATGGTTGTTCTGGGACAGTTAGGAAAATTACAGCCACATACGACAACTGTGTTAACTCCTAGACTATGCAGATGCTCTTCCAATTCGGTATTGTAAAATGCTCCCCATCTAGGTTTGTACATTATCCATTCCATAGGACTGATCTGT
>JBPCNB010000347.1:0-1556 GCA_051001675.1 Nitrososphaeraceae archaeon
GGAAACATGACTGGCGGAAACATGACTGGCGGAAACATGACTGGCGGAAACATGACTGGCGATAATGCCACTACTGCTACATCCGGCGATGAAGAAGAAGACAATGGTGACGACGAAGAAAATGAAGATGATGAAGGCGAAGGCAGTGGCAACTAGCCATGCTTAATTTTTTGTTTTTAGAGCTTAAATCATTCTTAACGACCACAGGTCCGTCTTCTAATCGTATTATAGCAATGTAATGCCTGAGAATACAAATCAAATTCCTGCTAAAACTTGCGCCGCTATTCTTGAATTTGAAATCGGGTCAAGTGGTGCATCTGCGCCTTAATAGATGTAAAATAATATTATAGTCCTTTCTTGGTATAGACAGAAAATAGAAAGAATTGATATACAGTAGGTTTTGGCTACCGGACAACCGGAATCGCAACCACGCCAATCGTGCAGGCTCCCACTCTAGTGGTCTGTATGTTCATAAATGAAGACTCCCGCTCAAAAGGATTAAGTTACTGAGTTCTATTAGTTTATTACTGAACTAAGCAAGAATCTCCAATTCTTTATTTAGTCTCCACGCCAGAAGTACAGATATCGTATGACATTGATATTCCTTGTAGTGTATTACACTTGTGTAATACTCGATGATAGGAAAATGCGATAAATGCGGGATGGAAAATGTCGAAGTGATGTCTTTGCGAAAACAGGACTTGCAGGAAAAAACGGATTTATGTAATCAATGCAGGCCTGCTGATGGCGCCTATGCGTATTAATGGTAGTGAGCTTTGGAAAGACGGCTTACGGCCACATCAATTATACTTTTTTGTCTCTCTACAATAGATGTCTGACTGAGTCCATAAGGCTTACACCTGCTAATACGACATTGGTAGCAGCTATTCCGTATATTGTTCTTCCACCGAATATCATTTTTGTTATTTTTTCCTTGCGGCAGTTTCAATCATTTTATATTTATCGTTGCGAAATGAGAGTTGCGTGTATACAATTCATTGTATTTATTAGTCGAGACCGTAGGTAAGCCCTACACTCCAACGTTGACTCTCTTGTCGTTTACCGATTTACTTATACGTCAATTTTCTCTGTATGCGACTCCGAGAATGGTGAGTCGATTAGTTGTAGTTATTACTTATGTCATCGATTTTCCAGAAGAGGGATGAAGGCTCACAGCTGTCTTGCTGAGCCTCCATTTGCCTAGGATTTATAAGGATTTTCTCGTTGATGAGAATCTTCTTATGATGCAGTTAAGTCTGATCTAATAGCTGATAGTTATAAACCATAACCGTTTCATATACAGCTTAGTTTAGGTCTCCCGCATAAAAATATATGAATTTTAAATGATAACTGGTCTTAAGTATTTTCAGATTGGCGCTACGAAAGACCTATTCCATATTCAAGATGGCCAAGAGTATTCAAATCCCCTAAAAGAAGAAGAGGTTAATAACTCGGAACAAACACTATCCTCGAAAACTCCTCTTTCTACGATAAAAAGGATTATGGTTGTAGACGATAGTAAAGAAGTTAACTTTACATTCAAGATAGTCTTAAGT
>JBPCNB010000348.1:0-5869 GCA_051001675.1 Nitrososphaeraceae archaeon
ATCCATTTCTCTTCTTGTCAAGCAAGGGAGGGTTTATCCATCTTAAACCCTCTAGGATCAGTTCTGTAACAGAAGCGCTGAACTCACCATCTATACCATCAGATATTTGGATTGATTTTACATCTATTTCGTACGGAGCGGCAATTTGCAAAAAGGCTCGGTGTTCCTCTTTTACTTTTTCCATAGTTTGACTCACGAATCCCTTCAGTGAAGGAAATTTCCCGAGTTGAGATTTATAACCCATAGAATCATTATCCCCTTGACTAACACTCTGTTGTGAAACTACAAACGATCCATTATTTTCAAACTCCTCTTTGAACTTCAAAATTTGTTCAGGAGTCAATTGTTGTGTGTAATCTAGCGATACTTCTCGGATAGCGGTTTCAATTATTGAATCCAAAATATTATTTCTATTCTGGCGGTTGTCATCTATTTCGGACAATTCGAATTTACAGGTTTGCTGTATGCAAGGAAGGTCAGAGAATCTAGGAATTGGACTTATATTATTGCGAATAGCTCTTACACGTTCTACTTCGGAAGCCAGAACCTCCGTAGAATGGATAGCCATTCTAACACTTACCCCCTTATCATGATTGATTTCAGGATGCTCTCTTGCCAATTGTGTCACTTTTGCAATTGTCTTTACTAGAAAAAGTGGCAGAAAGACTCTCCTTTCTCTGCTAATTTGCGTTTCTTGAACGATAATAAGCATCTCATCAACTATGCTGGTCGGATAATGTGTATCAATGTGGCTTCGAAGTCTATCAAATAATGGTTCTATGATCTTCCCAGAGTGTGTATAATCTACCGGATTCGCAGTAGCCACTACTTTGATGTTTGGCTTAAAAACAACAGGATAGGATCCGGTTGTGAACTTTCCTTCCTGCAGCACGCTTAACAATGCAACTTGTTTACGTGAATCAAGTACCGGGAGTTCGTCAATACACAGCACGCCATATCTAGCCTGCAACAATTGTCCCGGTGAGTAGGATTCTATACTGTAAAGTTCAACCCCTTTTTTGGCAATCTTTATTGCATCAATTTGTCCTATTAGGTCTTTTACGGATATGTCAGGAGTGGCAAGTACGTAACGATACCTCTCCTGCCCCTCCTTCCAATCTATTTTTGTATCCAACTTGTTGTTTCTAATTGTTTGTTCACTTTCTGGAGAAACCACAAATTCAGGAGAAGTCCGTTCAAGGCTTGTATCATTTAGAAAACTAATCATATCTTGTTTGGGTATAGTTGTGGGTATATCGTTAGTTAAAGACCCACGAACAATTGGTATTGGGGACAGAAGTTGGTAAGCGATAGATTCAGCAAGCTTCGTCTTGGCCTGTCCTATATGCCCTATAAACAGCATTTCATGTCCCGAAAGAATAGCTCTATTTATAGACGGGATAACATATTCTTTATAACCAATTATTCCTTTGTAGAGTTCCTCTCCTCCTGATCTCATTTTACGAATAAGATTTCCACGTAGTTGTTCTTCTACTGATGCATGCTTGTAATTAACTTCCAACAATTGGCCCAAGGTTTTAATCGCCTTGTAATCTTCAGGCACCCCTGGCATCATCTCGTCATACTTAGGTGACAAATCGTAGGACCGGTTGACCAAGTCCTCAATTGCATTGGTCGCCATTAGTACTATAAGACTTTTCAGGGCATCAAGAATTTAAGTATTGCACAATGAAGGAGTACGCAGCAGTGAATGATTCCGTAGAAATGAGTAAAACTCAACCCTTAATTGACATTTTATCTAGGACGTCGTGTTTGGTGAATATCTGAAGGCGAGGATTGAGTATTTTGACCCGGTATAGTTTTTATGGCGGGAGATGATTGGCATACTGTAATTGTCAGTATCCGAGTATAAACACATTATTAGAATCGCAGGTAAGGATATAGATGGCGGCAAAAAAATTGTTGTCGCTCTCAGTGATATTAGAGGGATAGGTTACAATCTTGCACAGGTAATACTTCAGTCTCTAAACGTTAATCCGAGTCTAAGGATAGGATTTTTGACAGATAAAGAAATAACAGAAATCGAAACTGCAATCAAAAACCCTTCACGGACAGGAGTACCCGGCTGGTACCTTAACCGTCAAAAAGATATGGATAGCGGAGGTAACAATCATCTCATAACCTCCGATCTGGATTTCTCTATTTCTGGTGATATAGAAAGAGAAAAATCGGTAATGAGTTGGAGAGGTTACCGACACATGTTTGGGCTCAGAGTGAGGGGTCAGTGCACAAGAACAACGGGGCGACGAGGAGGTGCAGTGGGTGTTAAGAAAACAGGCAAAACCATTCCAACGGCCACTTCTGCTCAGCCTGCAGCACAATCGTCACCAGCCGCATCCGCAGCACCTAAAGCAGCTGAAAGTACGCAATCTTCGTCTAGTAGTACATAGGTTCAAATCAATTGGGAAGAGATGAATAGAATTGGGAGATCCACATAAACCGAAAAAAACCTTTAATAGACCGCGTAGAATCTGGACCAGAGACCAACTTAATGCTGAACTATATACCTTAGGAACATATGGACTAAGAAATAAGCGTGAGCTGTGGAAAGCCCAATCGGAGATTGCAAGAATAAGAAATCAAGCAAGGGCATTACTAGCCATTCCGACAGCAGTTCGACATGATAAAGAGCTCAGGTTGCTCACTTTTCTCAATAGGCTAGGTCTCGTGAAAGAGTCTTCTACGCTTGATGACGTACTGAATCTAAAAATCGAAGATATACTTGAACGAAGACTACAAACAATAGTTATGAGAAGGATTGGCTCAAAGTCCGCTATTCAGGCACGCCAGATAGTTTCTCATCGTCATGTATCTATAGGGAATCGGACTGTTAATTTGCCAGGATATCTCGTAAAGAAAGACGAGGAGCCAAATATTTTGGTTCGACAAGAGATCGTTGTATCCCAAATTCCATCCGAATCTGCTTAAGGGCTATCGGCATTAACAGGGCATTTAGATTTTCAATAGGCATAGGCAAAATTTCATACTTCTAACGAGAGTTAACAAAGATACGAGTAATATAGAAAAATAAAAGGATATACACAGTTTAAGATTTATAGGTAATCTCAATATGGTATTTCTAAACTGGCATTCTAATGGTCCATCATCACCTTTGCATAGCATTCCAAATGTACACAAAGCTGCATTCTGCCACGTAATAATTGCAAGCCTCGTAATTTTGAATTCTCCTTTATATGTAAATGTCTCTGCGGAGACGGACAATGAGACAGCGAGTACAAATACTAATACGCAAGGTTTCTCACAAACAACACTGAAAAATACGACTGATTGGAAGACGCATGACCCGCATGCAGATTTTAATAGTTCTAAACAGTCCTCGGAAATTGGAGTTTGGTTCTACGCCAACAAGTATTTACAGAATATTCCTGAAGACATTGTAGACCGGTTGGGAGCACTAGATATCAATACCATATCTTTTGCTGGGACCGACCAGGAGGACTGGGATAATCAATCCTCTCGGCGTGTTTACTCTGATTTCATTCAGTATGCAAAAGAGAAAGGAATGAAGGTATACGCTGTTACGTTAGAAGATCCATCGTTTGCATTAAAAACATCTGTAGAATTAGAGAAAACATTTAGGCAATTTATTGACAGCACAAGAGATTTGTTTGATACTTATGTAATAGATGTTGAACCCCATGCCATACTCGGACCTGACCCTGACACTTTCATTCCCGAGTATGTTAGAATGTCCCACATATTAGGCCGTATAGCTCAAGATGAAAAGATTCGTTATCTTGACACAGTCCCATTTTGGTATCATGCTCTTATCAAACAAATTGGCATTTCGTCAGGACTGGACATTCTTGCAAGCGACGGTGTAAACTTGATGGACTATACCTACACGTCAGAACAAACACTTGAGAATATCAAGCAAATTGAGACTGAGGTCAAAAAACCAGTTACTATTAGCATAAAGATAACACCAGGTCAGCAGGCGCCTCAGCTCAAAACAAGCGAACTGTCAAAAGCAATTGAAGAACTGAATTCTCAATCCTTGAACTTTACAATTTATGAGGCACAATATATTCTTAGTCAATAGACCTCAAGTCCAATCCTTCAACATGAGTGATTAAGACAAAATAAACGTGCAATAAACATTCTTTGGTTTATCTGAACCTATCTTTGTTCAGGGAATATCAACAGGTTTTCTTCCCTTCCTTCCTTCATTTATTTTTTTTAGTGGGATAAATATTCCTCCACCATTTATACCCATATAATTACAAAATAATCTTCAGAGTGGAAACAATTGTAGATCATAGACTTTGACAAAGACTAGTACTCGAAAATCTAGTTCTTCTCTACTAATATTAATATGTCCTATATTTTTGAATTCTCCTTACATTCTGAAAGAGATTTTGTATCTGTTTATTAGTAGGACTAAGATCTTTAATTTCCCGAATACCCACTATTAACTCATTTAGTGCTTTGTAGGCTTCGTTGTCCTCTACAGTGTCTATTAGCTGCTGTAAACCAAAGGGTTTCTGCATTAGTTCGACTACCCGTTTTAGATGCTTTACTGAATCGACAAGAGTATCTTGAACAAATGCAGAAGCAAAAATTATTCTCTGATTTGAGTTTAGTTCAAAGATTTCCTTTGCAACCTGCAACCCATTTTTTTTTGGCATCATATAGTCTAATATAACTACATCAAAATGTCCCTTACTTATAAAACCATCAGGTGACAGTTTTCTAAGTTTTTGTTCCTCAGTCAAGCGAGCCGATTGCTGCGTATAGTTAGTATCACTTTGATATTTTCCGATGCATTCTTCTCCGTCTGCTGTTAATATGACCTCATGATTTCTGGTTTCTAGAGCATCCTTGTATGCTTCCGCTATGCTTGTATCATCTTCAGCTATAAGTATTCTCATTGATTGGAACACATATTATAATATGCAGTTGATTATATTATTTCTGTTTTTTATAAAATGATATAACTTGTTGGTCTAAATCATGTTCAAAGCGTCTTAACAATCGATCGAAGCTTTGTTGAATTTCCTTTACCTTTCTTTCAATAATTGTCTTGAAAGATTTTACATCTATCGCACCATATGTATGATAATACCCTCCCCCTTTCATTGTCTTTGTTTCCTTTATGCATATTCCTAGAGTTACTAATTTTTGTAGTGATCTGAAAACAGTACTTTTGTCCCTATTTGTCTCTTTAGCTAGTCCTTCTAAAGTCATATATGTATCATTATTTGCAATTAAAAATAATACTAGATCCACCTCCAGAGGAGATAAGTCAAATATATTCGTAAATAGATCCTTTATTGTAGAGTTTATTCGGGTAATTGTAATGAAGGGTGAAGAAGGCATTTGATACTCAAGGAATTATCAGTCAAACTGATATATAATAATAATGGTCAGCATTGGATTATATTGGTCAGCTTTGCGTTATTCCCCCATAACTGGACACAATAAGATTATTGCCGTTGTTAATACTAGTACATGACGAGTCCTGAGGTGTGCATTTCTGAGACTTTTTCCTTTTGAAATTCTAGCGCACTGAAAACTTGCATCAAATTGGTACAGATAAATAGATGGGTAGAAATATGTATACTGGGTTTTATGTGTTACCAGCCATCAGAAATCGCAAACACGTAGCGTAATAATGTCATTTTTAAATTGTCAATCTCTTAAATTCTGTCCAGTTTGAGGTAGTTTGAGTATTTGCCATATTTATAAATAGTAATTAATAGATTAACCAAGGAATGCCATAGTACGAATTTCTGTGAACCGTGAGGCTAAAGACTGACTTGAGGCTATCGTTGAAGCCTATACGCGATAATACTACATTATCCCTACTATGGGAACTGGTACCATT
>JBPCNB010000349.1:0-7563 GCA_051001675.1 Nitrososphaeraceae archaeon
ACACCGTAGCGGAAGAGAAGGTCAAATCATTTTTAGGAGAAAATAATGCAATGAAATTGTTAGAATTCGCTCTTGCCGCAATAACTGAAGCCTTAAGACAAGATCCTCAAAAGGAGCTTTTGATCGAAAGAACAGCACCGATACAAAATTACGACCTTAGTTCTTCCTCAGTAGCGCTAGAACAACCGCCATTTCCAAATCCTTATGATGTTTATCCGCATTTTGCAAGAGAAAAGGTATTAAAACTATCTAAGAAATACTATGTTAGATTAGTCAAAGGCCTAACCGATTGTAGTATATCGACTGCTGCTGCAATGGGGAGATACTGATTAGGATTCCTCTTTCGAACTTCCACGGTTATCATATTAATGTCATTCCACCTAAGGAAATGGCAGAACAAAGAATTCATGAGAAATTAACAGTTAGACCAACACGGCTGCATTTGCTCTTAACCACTTTTCTTTATCCTGATAATCAGGAACATACATTCTGACTAAATCCCAATAACGATGCGAATGTTCCTTTATTTTCAAATGGCATAATTCGTGCAAAATGATATAATCTATAACATCTTCAGGAGCCTTTATTAAATTTAGATTAAGGTTAATGACACCGCTCTTAATAATACTTCCCCACCTGTTTCTTAGATTCTTTACTGCTATTCTTTTTGCTTTTACCCCCAGATTTTTGTAATGTTTTTCTACCTTGTCTTCAAAAATGTCCTGAGCTTTTTCCCTTAACCAATTTTCATACAGTTTTTTTAGACGATTGGACGTAATCTTGGTTGATTTTGCTTTGACCACAAATTTTCCATCGACTAGATCTATACTATCATTTGCTTGTTCCTTGTTAATCTTCAGAGGGTCCCCTGAGTTCCCCGAATGGTGTTTGGAGCTTTTTTAGAAAGAAGAATAAGCATTGAAGGTTTGAGGCTATAGACGGATGTGCTTCAAACATTCTCACTCAAACATTGTCGTTTATAATATTCACCCAGTAGGAACACCCATCTTGTATATTCTTCATCTGTTATCTTTCTTCTCATTCTTTTGTTGTACATTGACTGGCCTTTCTTGACATAATCTCTATATCCGTTGTCAGTAAGTCGTATTGTTATTTCATTCATTTCTTTAATATGCCTCCACATAAATTAGGACAAATCATAGGGGAACAATCAAAAGAAAATGAATTTTTGCTTAAAATGATTGGTATACCATGCAGGGAGAGAGTGTCTGAAACCAAATATCATATATGCAATAAAAGCAGGTATTAAAAATCGGTTTAACTTTTGCCATTATCTGTTTTCATTAGCTGTTCGATTAAGTAAGTTCTCTATTTCCTTTGCAAGAGTAATATCTCTTTTGGTTATTGCATCAACATCAAATGACTTTAAGGAGAGTTTAACAGTTTTCCAATTAATTGTAATGATTGGATGGTGATCTAGTCTCTCTGCTATTATTGCGATTTCGTTTACAAAATCAATGGCTCTAATAAAACTTGGGAATTGAAATAATTTAACTAATTTTTTATCCTTTAGCTCCCATGAGTTGTTCTTTAACTCCTCTACAAAACTTTTCTCAACGTCACTATCTGAGAACATTTGATATACTATTTCTGATAGTTAACAGTTAAACCTTGTTGGTGGCATAGATTGTCAAACAATGTTTAAACTTTATCCGCAATACTTTTCAAATAATAATTTTGGTTTTCCCATCGTTCTTGTCATTCTTCAGCATCTCAATACAAGCGGAGAAATAATATTATGATTAATGGAGCAGAATTCCAAGACCTTGTTTGAATATAACCGAAACAACTGCTAAAACTGCGAAAATCCAATAAACTACTGGTGGATTTAGAGTAATCAAACCAATTTAGAAGCAAGAAAGTAATCAACAGTTGTTGTAACAGTAGTAACGGTGGGCATGAAAAACACCATCTTTGGCACAAGCAAGGAGCTCATAAGATGTTATCTGAACAGCGATAAATCTTCAGGTTGTACCGTCGGAGTGGACTACATACACTAGTGTATTGCATCCCACCGACTCCTTTACATAAATGCCTTGAATCCTAATCAACTCACGTCCCCATTGCAATATGGAAGTTGATTGGGTCTAATTCACGTTTTCTATGCTCTGTATGTGAAATGCAATGATGTTGGATCTAGTTATGATTGGGAACAAAGCTTTCCTTGAGATTTTTTAATTTCCACAGCCTAAGATCTTTATTTCATGTTGTTCAAGTCAGAGGTTTCCTCTCTTGATCACCATATTTTTAATGAGCTTATTTTTGTAAATTGTTATCAATGAAAAAGGATTTTTGTTGTTTCTAAGATAGAATCTTCTCAAGATAGCAGTCAAAGTTTTAGAGTCGGAGTATCGAATCACAGTAACCGATGTTGAGAACTCTCATGAAGCTATGATTATACGTCCGTAACGACAGAAATTGTTATTTATAAGTATTAAGAAGAAGAATTTGCAGGTATTAGTAGGATATACTGGCTTTGGCAAAAATAATTGCATACTTTACTGGAAACACAAAGAAAGTAGCACTGGTTTTTGTTATTGTGATTGTATCGATTTCTTATGGGTTATTCTTCTATTTACAGAATAATACTGAAAATAATATCAGAAACAGTCTCTTTGAGCAGCAAAAGCAGCAACAGATACACTCTACAGAATCTCTTTCAAGGCACGTGGGTTCAAGTTTTGACTCAATTATGGCAAGACTTCAGGCTGTTTCTTACTCTGACCTACTTCAACAAGGAGACACATCAAGCAGTAAAACAAAGAGACTATTGCAAGAAATGCATACTCAAATAGATACCATTACTCCCATTGACAGACTTTTGATTTTAGATAATAACGAGATAGTAACAGTCGATGTAACTACTGAGGGAGAAGAAACGTTTGTAGGTATTGATTTTTCCTATATAGAGTGGGTGAACCTAACCAAATCTACCCGTACAGCTGTATTTTCAAATGGTTTTGTTGGAATAGATGGCAAGTACAAAATAGCCATATCTTATCCAATAATAAATAAAATTTCAGGAGAATATTTAGGCCTGGTAGGGACGCTAATACCTACTATACCATTTTTTGAGCACTATGGAAATATTTACGATATTAAATCACAATACCTAGCCGTCTTAGATAGAAATTCGGTTGAGTTAACTCATCCAATAAAGTCCTTTATTGGGAAACCTTTCTTCGGAAGTCATATACAAGAATCTGCAGGACATAACAAAATCCTAAATAACCTTGTTCAAAAAGTAATGTCAGGCAATGCAGCTTCTGAAATTTATGAATTTAAAAATGGGCAAAGACTCAATACAGGACATCCTGTATTTATTGCTGGACAACCAACATATTTTGTTTTCGTAGTAACGCCTACTTCAGCAATCTTTTCAAGCATTAATGAGGTCATTTCCTCAGACAGAACGGGGGAATTCTCTTTACTTGTGGGGACTACTGCGGCAGTAGTAGTCTTAATATTATTTCTAATAAAGTGGAGCAGCAACTTGAATAATGAAGTAAGAAGAAGAACTAGAGAAATAAGCGACTATAGTAAACAGCTTTCTACAGCTAATGAACAGCTAAAGATACATGACAAAACGCAGAAAGACTTCATTAATTTAGCAGCACATGAGCTTCGTACGCCTATACAACCAATACTTGCTTTAAGTGAAGTTCTCCTTTTGAAGAGAGGAAATATTGAGGAATACGGGGAAATTTTAGATGTTGTTAATAGAAATGCAAGAAGACTTAAGCGACTTACAGAAGATATACTTGATGTTACAAGAATTGAAAGCCATACTCTATCTCTCAAGAGAGAACAATTCAATATTAATGATGTAATAAAAGATGCCGTACAGGACTTTAGAAGTCAGGTAGGAGGAGACAAAAAAGGTGGAAGTCAGACAAAAATTCTGTTTGAACATAGGGAAGATATTATCTTCGTAGAAGCGGACAAAGGAAGAATATCCCAAGTCATTTCCAATCTGCTAGACAATGCTATCAAATTTACTGATGGTGAAGGAACCGTATCTTTTATATCGGAGAAAAAAGATAATCAGGCAATAGTTAGTATAAAGGATACTGGGAGAGGCATTGATCCTGAGATATTGCAAAAGTTATTTTCAAAATTTTCATCCAAATCGTTTGCTGGAACAGGTCTTGGATTGTATATTTCCAAAAGTATAGTAGAGGCACACGGAGGCAAAATTTGGGCCCATAATAATTCTGATGGACAAGGGGCTACATTTACATTTAGTATACCATTAATAAAAGAAGAGGAGCAACATCTTACCGATAGACAATAACGGATAATCATATGATACATTCTCATCAATTTATTATTTTTGGGGGATGAGGAGTACGGATAAAAGAAGGATAATGATAGTCGATGATGAATACGATGTTGTCTACTCTTTAAGGACTGTGCTGGAGGAAACTAGATTATTTCAAGTTGATGGCTATATCGACCCTATACTTGCATTATCAAACTTCAAACCTGACACCTACGACCTTGTAGTTCTAGACATTAGAATGCCGGTAATGGATGGTTTTGAATTATATAAGAATATCAAAGCTATAGATGAAAGGATCAAAGCTTGTTTCTTAACTGCCGTTAGCGACTTAAGTGAATACAAAATAAACTATCCAGGTGTAATCGAAGAAATAGAATGTGGGAAAATAGATTGCTTTATGGACAAACCTGTCTCAAGCGCAAGGTTGTTAACCCTAATAAGTAAAGTAATATCTTAGCAAAGCAGACCAATATTTTATCCTGATAACACTCACAGGACCTGAATAGGTCATGGTTTTATGTTTTGGGACCATCTAAATATGGGAGAAGGTAAACTCTTGCTTCAATCCTATAACACACTCAAAATGGATTACATACACTAGTGTATTGCATCCCACCGAACCCGCTCCGATATCAGTGCTTTTTAGTGGGTCCTACTAATAAAAGGTGAAAGGCAAAGTGTTACTACAACAAAAAAGCGAAACAAGGAATCACATCATTAACAGAGGTAAAAGGTATTGGAGAAGAACTAGACCCGTTCCATTTTAAAACAATCCTTCATTTTCATATCTCTTGTTCTAGTAACAAGTATAACTTCAGTTCCTGCCATTCAATCTCAGTCTCCAATCCAGACTCAAACACAGCCAAGCACTACCGATAATAGTCAAGTGGTTAGAGAAATGGAAGAAGGAGAAAAGTTAACAAACAGTTATTCTAGTCTCTAAGATTGTCCCCCAGTTTGATTGGTAGCAGACAAAGTGGTCATAGTCATATTCGTACCAGCTGCAGCACTTTCTACATCCACAACATGTGCCTGGGGTTGTACTACTTCAGCGACTACCTCATAGACTGCGATAAATGGCTCTCCATTTGTTTTAAGATATACTGAACTACCTACAAACGGAATAGATGCGGAGAAATAGGGCGGTGCGGTTCCATAATCAGGTACTATAACAGAAGGAACAGATATGATACCAGGTGTTATGTGCTGTTGACTTTTAACATGATGGCGCTTGTGAAAATCTCCAAATGTCTCTGCATCTAGTTGGGAGGCAGTAGAATTGTCTATATGAAGCCTATGACCAAATCCTACCTCCACAGGCTTTGTCGCAGTGAAAGTCAAAATCCCTGTATATGTGGCTTCATCCGGTCTGTGCGGTAAAATTTCTACACCATGATTTTCTTCACCAGGTTGTAAAACAAAATGAGCAGGTTCTTCAGAAGAGATTATACCGCGATGTACAATTGTCTGTCCAGGAAGTGTGGTATTGTGTATATTTTGGGAGGTAGAAATAACCTCGGTAGTTGTATTGTTCATAGGCTGAGCGTATGCCGTCATCTGTAGTTGTTCTTCTATTACAGGATTGCCTGAAAAGATCATACTTCCAACTCCTATTAGCATTACCGAGAATAAGCTTATGTTTAAAACAGATTGCTTCATAATCGTTCTTGTGAAGAAGTAACATATTATTTAAGATCTCTTCAGACTAGCTTTCATTTAATTTCTAAGCTCTTTTCTTAGAGCGATAGGGATCAATGGCAGGGACCCTTGGAATGTTGTTGTCCTCCAAAAAGACTTATCACATACTTCTATCCACTATTTCTAGGATATCCTACCCGATTGCAATATTTGAAGTGCTGGAGACAGGTAGCTAGCAAAAAGTAGAGTGATGTTTATCCTTCTACCTCTACTTCACCTATAGTTCCATTAGTAGCTAATACCAACATAGGTCCAAATGTTGCTTCCTTATCATTACTTACTCTCATAAGGCTTGAATAGGAAAAGAGGCTGTAGTCACACTGAAGGAATAGAAAAAACAAAGGTAAAAGGTAAAAAGTAACCCCATAACACTTAGCTTTGTAATGATCGCGCCTAAGCTACTTGGATTACTCTTTTGGCATGGATATCAGGACTACTTGATAAATCAACCTTAGTCTCAAAAAGCCAGAGAAGTTCCACATGAAGCAAAAACAGGGACTGGACCTGTCCTTCTGACTTCCTCTTTTCCTTATCTTAGGGATTGGCTAAACGAGCATCATTTTAGAAATGAGTCTGAGGCTAGGTTAATTTGCAACCTTTTGACGGGAGGTCCAATGAAGCCCTAGCGGAAGAGATAAACAAGAGGAAAGCAAATTAGCGTATGGTAGAAAGGACATGGCCATAAGATATATGAATAGAGCAAAGGAAGAAAAAAGTAAGGCCGACGGGAATACTGATGCTTCCAACAAACTTACTTCTACTATTAATACTAATATTAGCGCTGATCCTACCTCTGATGTTCAGTTTAAACCTCCACGAGATCTAGGAGAAGGATTAGTAAAGAAAAAGACTGCAGCTGTTTCACATGATACACTTAGTTCTACCATTCCAGAAGTATTTGATTCCTCAAGATACAATGCCATGGAGGAAATGAAAGAATCAACCAATAACAAAATGATGAATGAATCACAATCAAAAGATGAAATATCATCAGATCTACAAAAAGAAAAACCTATTGTTGAACCAGCCAATCTAGATGTTGATGGCAGTTATCCTTCTTCAATTATTGATACAAGCAACAATAACCCATCGTTACAACAAGAGCAACATCAACTTATAAAAACAGATTCAAATGACATAAATTTTCAAAGGTTAGACGAAAGAGAATTAATAGCTACTCAGACAGAATCAAGACAAGATGAAATAACATTAGATCATAGTCAGAATTTAGAAAATAATAAGGGATTTGCAAAAGTAGAAGAAGACGAAAACAAGAAGGATGAAGAGAACGAGGAAAATAGACTACAGCAGCAACAGCCACTGCAACACCTTACCAATTTACCTCAATATTATATTGGAGTATGGCACGGTTCTACTAACGCTTGGGTTGATGTGTACACTGAAGGTGTTAGAAACGCTGCAAAGGTGACTGATTACTGGTTAGACTCATTTTACAAGATGGGATTTGGGCAAAAAAGTAATAAACAGAAAGACAGTGTAAATATAAAATAACTTCTTTATTAGAGAAGAAATTAGATTACAGTCTTTTAGCAAAGCCATAG
>JBPCNB010000350.1:0-9374 GCA_051001675.1 Nitrososphaeraceae archaeon
TACTTCTGTCAGAGGGGATTTCTTCTATAGCAAGATCGATTTGCCTTTGTGCCTCTTCTTTAACGAGGTCGTTTATACTCACAAAACAATAAAGGAAACTTCCTATCTAAAATAGGTTATAGCAGAATATGCCAAACGTGAAAGTGCAGCACCCATCAGAATCAAGCACGGAGAAATGCAGCATTTGAGCTCACAAATGCAGCAATATGAAAGAGAATGGAGAAGAAGTAAAGTCCTAGAGTTATCGTCACAAGGAAATAGTGAAAGAGAAATAGCTAGCACACTTCAAATGCATCCTACTACAGTTCATAGAGACTTGGCATTCCTGAGGAGACAAGCGCAAGAGAACTCGAAGACGCATATCCAAGAAAGGCTGCCAGAACAATATCAAAAGTGTATAAACGGTCTAAACCAAGTATTAAAAATAGGCTGGAATATTGTAAATAACGATTCTAGCAGTCCTGCAAATCGATTACAAGGATTAGCTCTGATCAACGATTCCTACAAGTATTTAATGGACCTAACAACAAACGGGGTAGTGGTTACAGATGCAATAAAGTATGTTCAAGGTCAAATGGACCACCTAAACAAGCCAGAGAAAGGATTGCTGCAAGACATTAAGAAAGTCGGAGGGAATGAGAAACAAGAAGATATAGAACAGGAAAAAACTACCAATGGGACTTTTTAATCTTTGTTTGAATAGATCTGGACCAAATCTGCTGCCTTAGGATTTATGGTCCAGTCCAGTCAAATGGAATATGCTTGCTTGACCTACCTTCCTCTCCCATTTCCGGACTAAATGACTTTCAAAGACCTACAGCGGTTCTCCTTGTCTCATTACTAAAGGAACTGGCAATGTTGAAAATGTGTATGTTGCCGGCGGAATATCCATCCAGTTTGTAAGGTCTACTACGCTTTTAGAATTGTTATTACCATATATTAATACAGTGTAACATAGTACTCTATACTTGGCAGGAGAAGTTATAGACTCTAAATCTAATGATATTGGAACGTATTTTTGATCTTCTTCAAAGACCATGCTGTGATTTCTTTGCAATTCTATAATCCTAAGGTGATCTGGTGACGAATACTCCGCAAGAAAGCTATTCCACACTTGGGTTGTGTTACTCCATTGAACTTCCTTTTGGTAATCAACTCCGAATTTTCCTGTTGTTGGATTGTTATCTACGTCAATCAATGCTCCGTATACAACAGTATCTGCTCCCTCCTCAGATGGATTCTTAGGTACAGTGTCACCCAACCATAATGTTACATTAAGAGTTTTTCCATCGCTAAAATAGGTGACTTTTTGGATATCAGAGGAGTTGTCTAGTTTATCTTTGTAATCAGCGTTTGTTTGTGTATTTGTAGTTCCATTTACCTGAACTCCATCTCTGGTGCCTACATTGATTTCTTGGCGTGGAAAGGAGTTACGAAATTGAGCACCGGCCTCATTATAGAAGAAAATGCTAATTGTCATAAATAATAGAAATAATAGGAAAATCAAACTGAAATCTAACTTGAACGTTTGTTCCAAGGGCTTTTCTTTGATACTAACATTACGAAATCCTAGATAACTTTTCTTGTTTTGATTGCTTATATACGAGCATATTTTCCTATTGTCTATGAAAACAAGATTAGTTTTGGATGTTTTCGTAATGATAACTCTTGCAACAACTGTATTAGCAGCAGTGTCGACTCTATCTCACATGATACTACAGATGGATCATATGACTGCAACTCACCAGTAGTACAACTTCGACCATTGAGAGGTGGTGTCTCTCCAGAGGAAGGAGTTTTACAACAACCAACAATAACACCTATACCAACACCTCTACCAAAAAGGCCAGAGCGTCCTTCCACAAGGTGGGGTTTTAGAACAACCACAAGGAGCAGATCGAGGATTAGTACCTCTAGATGATCCAGAATTAGTTTTACCTCCAATAGGGGAAGGGACAACATGACCACAAACTGGTCAGGGAGCAGAAATACCACAAACAGGTGATGCAACACAACCACCAGATCAAGGAACACTACCACCAACAGATGAAGCAACACCTCCATTATCTGGAAATGACGCCAATGTTTTCGATGGACAAACGATGGCCAAAGATGATGACGACGATGACGACGATCTACCTCCAGAGTGTCCGCTGACCGGTCCCATTCCTCCTAATTGCACTATGAGACCAAAATTCCTTACTGAAAATGCACCAGACTAGTCCCTTCTTTTCTTATACTCACCTAATAAAATATGTAATCTATGTCGGCTTAAGCTAGCTAGCTTCAAGCCCCGTATGATATAGGCTGACTTAACAAGTATAACAAAGCATAAAAGCCTCTGGTGAAAGAACCCTACTACTATTGAATATAGTTTCTTTTGTTATTGTTCTATTAGCTGCGAGTATAGCTTGTCTATCTCAAACCGGTTTTTTTGATAATTTGACGGTATGGGCGCAAGCCGTACCTTTAATCCCTATACAGAGTGGCAACGCAACTCTGGACCAAGGACTACCAGTGTTTTATGATTGCTTAGAGGAAGTAGTGGATGAAAGTTTCAGTGAACAAGAGGACAGCTATTTCAAAGAAGAACCAAGAAAATCCGAAGTCGTCGAATGTTATTACGAAGTATTTGTAAATAATAACGGTAATAGTAATAATGAAGATGATACTTCGCATACTGAATCAAATGATATTAATGATAATAACGAGGAATCCGAAATAGTGGAGGAGGAAGATGCCGGCTCAGAGGAAGATGAAGAAACACTATTTGGTTAAAGTTTACAACAAATAATGGTTAAAAAGACAGAGAACTGTTATTCGCATAGGGCATTTTAGGAACATGTTAGACAAAGAACAAACAACAGGAACAACAATACAGAAGAAAGTCATTATTTCTATTGTCACCGTATTTGTTATCGTTTTTGTTTATCAAACTGGGCTTATGGTCGATGCTGATGCCTTAACAAGATATTATAACTGCACAACAAGGGTTGCTAACAAGAATGGGACGTTGTCTCTTCAAAATATTGAAAATTGTTACGATCAGGTCTTTAAGGGCGCCAAGCAAGCAGAAAAGGATGAGGCTTCAGTGAGGACATCGGCCTCGCCACCATAAGCGGTATAACATCTGTGCTTTAGGTTGAGCAAAAGCTAAAGGAAACATCATCATAATATACTGATGATTCCTAATTCCTTTGGAGGTTTTCCAGTACGATGCATAGTCATTTTCAGACCTTGTTCTCAAGACATAGAATCATCAATTAAGATAAATAAGGAACACCTAGCACTAAGCCAATAAATAGGTAATTAAAATGATCATAGAACAATATGGTAAGAAACAGCATAGCATAGCTTTGAATGAATGGTACATAAAAGTCGGCTTCATTTCTGGAGTATTCTTGCTACTGATTCTTCTATCGGCAACAAATCCATCGTCTGATCATACAATGGCAGCATTTGCACAAGAACAAAATAATAATACTAACTCGACATCGACCACAAGCCCAGAGCTAAATTCTACACAAGTTGATTTTGTATCCAATATGGAACAGATAAGTGGTCATCTTAACGCTGAAGTGATGAATAAAGAAGCTGGAAATAATACACTTGCAAAAGCACACACCCTACATCCAATAGCAGAGATATATTCGAGTATAGAACCTCAGATATCTAATACTAATGCGACTTTGAATGGGACTCTCTCAACAAATCTAAACCAACTCTCACAAATAGTCAACACGTCTTCTGCAGAGGAATTTGAAAGTCAGAGTAAGAAAATCAGTGGACTCGAACCAAACTGTGCAGCAGGTTATTCCTAGTGAAACTGCTGCTAATAGCACATTCAAACTCGGTGTTGTTTCAAACTTGTTATCAATAGCTGGGGTAGAGTATGATGAAGCAGTCGAAAATGGTACGATAAAAGAAATAGTAGAGTGTCAAGATGGTCAAGCCTTTATTACAAGAGCACAGGATGTGTTCATGCAAGCATCTTCCGCTATTCCTCAAGAAATGAATCCTTGAGGTTGAAGAAACAAAACAATTCTTCTCCGACCTTAATACTGCTATACAGAATAAGTCCAATCCAGAAGTAGTTGATAGATCTATTGGAGCAATAATACATGAAATATTAGAAACAACAGGGATAAATGAGGACAGCCTTGGTGGTCAGGAAGCTGACACAGAATCAGGAGAAATAATTTCAGAAATAAGAAGCTTATTGAACCAAACACTCCAAGAGTATAATCAACAAAACTACGCAGAAGCTGAAGCCCTTGCAACAACGGCGTATATTGATAACTTCGAGTTTATAGAAGAACCGCTAGCAGAAAAGGATCCTACGTTAATGGAAAATATTGAAGTAATGTTAAGAGAACAGTTAAGACAACTCATACAAAATGAAGTATCTGTGGAAGAGTTGCAATAACACATAGATAAAATAAACAATGATCTGGATAAAGCTGAAGAATTACTAGCAGGAGCAGCACCATGAATTTTTTCTCTTGATTAATTTTTTCCATGATGGGTGTATTATAAAAAGGGTTACGTACGTAGTATATAATAACCTCTGACTACTCTCGAAGATTCGAAAATTGTTGTGGTCTAACTCTCTTTATAGTGGTGATACTGATAAATGTCACACTAGGAGATCATTATGCGGTTAATAGAACGGAATAGTTATCCAATGAGAGAATGGAATATTGAACATATGCAAAAAACAATATATGATCTTATTCCAGTTGTAATTCAAAAAGCCCATCTCTTCTTTTATGTAGATTTTCAAAGAATCCTTCAGCGTTTGGAACATTCTTTTGCCTTGCACTAGTTAGAGAGTAAGCTTAGGTCTTATGTATATATTATCTATTAATTGATAATGCTATTAAGACTTATATTATGTCTACATATATTGCCCCTTTGCAAATACAAAAGCAACTTAGAAAAGAGACATTGTATGGTTGTGCTATCTGTGGTTGTCCTATATTACAATATGTTCATATTATTCCCTATAGTAATATTCAGGCGTTTCTTCCTGAAAATATGGTAACCCTCTGTCCTTTTCATCGTATTAAATATGATAATAAAGAAATAACACAATCTGCTTTACGTGATGCCAAGATTAATCCTTATAACAAAACCAAAGAACAAGAGGCTTTCATTATAGCACAATCACAAGATATGATTATAAATATAGGTAAATGCAAATTTATTAATACTTCAAGAATTCTTGTGGTAGATGATTTTGATATTATAACAATTAGAAGAGGAGAAGAACAACAGGAAGACAAAAAATATCTTTTATTGGATATTAACTTCTTTGATAAGTTTAATAATCTAATTGCAGTAGTATCTGAAAATAGTTGGACTGCCGAAAGAATGAGAAGCAGTAGTAACGGTGATTGGAAAATAAGCTATAATAAGCCAAAGCATTTGGTAATACAAAATTCAGCTAGGAACATAATGTTTGACGCTAGAGTAAATAATAATGAAATTATTTTGACTGCTAATGGAATGTACTATAATGGATCTTCAATAAGAATTACAGAAAATGAAATACTGCTTGACAACACTGATGTTGCAGTTGATCTAAAGGGAACAGTATTAAAGAATTATGATGCTGGAATTGTAGCAGAGACGCTGAGCTGAGACATTAATCATATGCCAAATGAGTTAAGATACTGCAACATACAGATTATGTATTTACCTACAAGAAATTTTACTGTCGATATTCGAGTTCATTATTCATGATATTGAATTCATATCCTTTACTTTAGCATGGACATATTCGCATGACGAGTACGATATCCTGTTGATTATCTTCAATTTAAACAGAATTAAAGTTTGTGTATTCAACTGCATAAAATGTATGATTCCAAGAAGATAGTAATCTTCTTCATAGGTATTTCCATTCTTCCATTCTGAGTAATTATCGCTTGAATTCATTCGGGTGCTTGGCTACTACTCTGAATCCCGCCGGCGCACCATAGTCCATGAACATAATAATACTATATTTGTTTAATTATTTCTTAAACAAAATTGTTTATGACCGTAGCTTAAGTTATCAAATGTGTATTCAAACTCAATCATAGAAGGTTGGTTACTGTTTCCAAACGCTTTTCCTATGCCGAAACCGAAAGAAACAAGTTGTCAGTCACCTTTTCTAATCTTCAGCAGTCGGAAAGACAGGATACAAACTGTGAATATGACTCCAGCACTAATTGAAAAGTAGTTCCCCCAAGTAGACTATACAAAAGGCCTCCAGCTGTTAATCCAACGATACTGGCGAGGCTTGCAAAACTACTTGCAACACCTTGCACTGCGCCTTGATGAACAGGTCCTGCGCGCTTCGAAAGTATTGACATTACAGATGGCCACATAAGACCATTACCAACTGCAAATAAAACCGCTGCCCCATAAAGTAAAATAATATTATTTGATACAAACAAAACAAAATTTGTACCTAAGATCATACTACCGATTATTACTAATATTTCCTCAGAGAATTTTTTTGATGCTTTACTTAGAATGGGGCCTTGGACCAAAATCATGATGCCACTTAATACTACAAAAAATACTCCCATTTCTGTGATTGTCCACCCCAAACCAGATACGGCATGAATCGGAAATGAAGTGTAAAAGATGTTAAAGCCGAGAAAAATAAAAAAATACAATAAGAGCAAAAAAGAAACATGTTTTAAACGAAAAATATCTAGGAATTTAAGTCTCTTGGGATTCGAAGTCTTGTACCATTCCTTGCATTCAAATGAGAAGACTTTTCCAACATTTTCTCTTTCTTTATCTGGAATTTCTATCATTAAGGAGGGTTTGGATTCCTTGAGGACGAAGCTTATAACAATTAGGGTGGCCAAAGATAAAAGCAAGGCTGCCAACACGGGTAATGTTTCGCCATAGATAGTTGCACCTAAAATTCCCGCTAGCGCAGGTCCAACAACAAAACCAAGATTAGAAGATATTGCCATTTTCCCAAAGTTTTTGCTCCTGTTTTCATCTGAGGAAATATCTGAAACATACGCATCGGCGACAGAGACATTGCCGCCGGTAAGTCCGTCAATAGCTCTAGCAAAAAATAATACAACTAATGGAAGAGATATAGTAATCATTCCAACTATAGTAGTATCAAAGCTAAAGAGATTTTTAATAGGTAAAAACAATGCAATAAGAAAGATTACCCATCCAATCAGAGTTCCCCCGTGACTTAAGAGAAGAACTTTTTTTCTTCCGTGAATATCTGACAATCTACCTAAAATTGGAGCCCCAATAAGTTGAAATGCAGGATACGTTGCAGCAAGCATCCCATAAACTATAGCATTTCCCCCAATATCTATAACTAAAAAAACTAGAAATGGGAGAACAATACTAAAGCCTAAGGTCCCAATAAAATTAATCAATAATATAGGAAAAAGTGAGGCTTGTTCTTTGTGTACACTTGTCACTATTTAGATAATCATAGATCTTAATTTAAGAATATTCAATAATCCTGCAAAAGTAACCTCGCGATTAAAAAAGAATTACCATTGAGTTTGATTAGCATTATTTTCTCTTTGTGTATATAGATTTTAGTACCACATTAAGCTCATAGCTGGTCTCAAAGTAGAAAAAGGCTCCTTCTAAACACTAGCCAGAGCCAAATTTGATAATAGAGCCAAGTCCAAATGGCGGCCTTCCATCCGTGGCGACAAAAGTAACTATGTTTCGTATAATAATATGGATTAACAAAATAGAACCCCACGAGAAGAAATAGTTGACATTGAGAAGCAAGTAGAAGGACAAGGTTTCTATATACAAGGATAGTGTATGTAGTTAGTATACTTATATAACAAAACTACGTCTCCCCTGTTGTTGTTATTATCTTCAACAGCTTCACAATCACCACTATTAGACAGAAGGATAGAAGAGACGACAGCCGGCCTACCAGCATCTTATACCAAAAGCCTCCGTTCTGTCATCGAGTATAACGCTGCAACTATCATTGAATATATTGCTGCAATGAAAAGTGAAGTCAATTTATCGGACCATTATAGAAAGGACCTGATTGAAGTGTTAAGTAGGTTCTCTAAATATAATGAAAACAAACCATTCAAAGATTTAACACGATCAGATATTCTTAGATTTCTAGATAGCTTTCGCAAGACAGAGACACAAGACCCTTTGCACAAATGGATAGGTACTTACAACACTTTCAGAATGCATTTACTGCGATTTTTCAAGTGGCTGTATTATCCAGATGTTGAACCTGACAAAAGACCTAAACCATCTGTTATTGAGAATATACCCAAGCTAAAACGCAAAGAAACATCAGTTTACAAGCCATCTGACTTGTGGACTCAGCAAGATGACCTATTGTTTATGAAGTACTGTCCTTCTAAAAGGGACAAGTGCTATCATGCTATATCCAGAGATTCGTCATGTCGTCCACACGAAATCTTAAAGCTAAAGATAAGAGATATTGCATTCAAAACAACTGGTAACTATCAGTATGCAGAGGCCCTGGTTAACGGTAAGACGGGCTCTAGGCCGATACCCTTAATCGATTCAATACCATATCTAAAGGACTACCTAGATCACGAACACCCACAGCCAACTAATCCGAACTCTCCTCTAATATGCGGAACCGGCAGGGGTTTAGGAAGACATATCCAAGCCAGTAGGATATACAAGAGCTACAATGAATATAAAAAACAGATATTTCCTAAACTGTTGGGGTCTCCTAACGTTTTACCCGAAGACAAACCAAAGATAAACGAGCTCCTCAAAAAACCGTGGAATCCATACATAAGAAGGCATTCCGCTTTAACAGAAAAGTCTACAATATTGAAGGAACATGTCTTAAGACAGCATGCTGGTTGGACTCCCGGAAGTCAAATGCATCTCAAATATTTGCATTACTTTGGGAACGAATCCAATGAATCATTGCTAGAAGCATACGGCATAATAGCTTCAGGCCAACAAATAGATCAGCTAAGACCAAAGCAATGTCCTAACTGCTCAGAACCAAATAAGCCAGACTCCAAGTTTTGTAATAAGTGTCGTATGGTGCTTAGTTATGATGCTTACACCGATAGCAGGAATGAACTAGAAGAAATGCGCAAGATAAAAAATACAGAAGAGGTAAACAGCGATGCTATATCAATCCTATCGGACCAGGTGACAAAATTGATGCTGGAGATCGAGACGTTGAAGGGGCAACAGCAATAAGAGATAGGTCATGTGTAGACATGTTCAATCTCGTGTATTATTATTGCCAAACAAGATAAGATATTTCGCTTAGTGATGTGTTGAAGGTTGTGCTAGTTAGCCCGTTCTTCGAACTCTTTTTCCAGTTTTATTTTATGAGAGAGATTTTCCATTATGTTATC
>JBPCNB010000351.1:0-1374 GCA_051001675.1 Nitrososphaeraceae archaeon
GGGTATACCCATTCCCCTACCACATGCAGAAGGGAAAGTATTCTACGGCTGGTTTGATAATCATTTGTGTTATATCTCTACGTTTGTAACATATTTAGAACGGCAACAACACGTTGGATTAGACGAGGCTAGAAAGGCCTGGAATGAGTCCAGTGTCTATCACTTTATAGGAAAAGATATAGTTTATCATCATTACCTGTTTCTACCTGCTGTTCGCATGGGAATAGATGATGAATACAAACTTCCTGACTATATGCCAACAAGAGGTCATTTACTTCTGTATAATAAAAAGATCTCAAAGAGTAGGAATTGGTATATTGGATTGAGAGATTTCTTGGCAAGGAATAACCCTGATTATCTGAGGTTCTATCTCGCTTTGGTAACTCCGAATTCTCAGTCAGATATTAACTTTGATTGGGATGACTTTGCTGATAGAATAAATAATGACTTGATCGATAATATAGGAAACTTTGTTAATAGATCTCTATCATTCATATGCAAAACCTACGAAGGAAAAGTTCCTGCACCTGGAAAATATGAAGCAATTGATGAAGCGGCCATTATTGAGATTAAAAAGATCTCAGAACAAGTAGGAGGCTTTTTGCACAGAAGCGAGACAGAGAAGGGACTCAAGAGAATTTTAGAGTTTTCAAAATATTTCAATCAATACTTTCAAAAGAAGCAACCTTGGAAAAACCAGGGAACTAGGATGAGCAGCGGGGATACTATAAACAGCGCTAACATTAACGACATGATAACTGACGGTAATGCCACGACTTTGTTTGTCGCTGTCAATGCAGTATCTTCATTAGCGATTTTATTAGAACCATTTATTCCATTTTCCTCTGAAAAAATTTGGTGTCAGTTAGGAATGGGGCTATTAGACATTCACAAGCAGCAATGGAGTCATGCATCAAACCCAAAAATACAACCCGGCCACCCAATAATCAATATAAAACCTATCTTTCAGAAAGTCGACATTAAAGAGCTACAAATTGAGAAGGCAAGATTCAGGCAGCAACGCGATTAGCATAAATTAAAAGTATGTCCTCTCGGTAGTAGCCGCTAAATTGAATAATGCTTCTCTAATATAAGGAAATTTATCCCAGAAAAGACCAATACTCAATTTTTTTCATCATTTTTGAGCAGTAGCTAGCAAGTGGGCAGCAATACGTATTATGATCATAAGGGATTGATTTTTCGTCATGAAATCCTTCGACACTGGAAATATTCTTAGAACCTATTATAGTGACTTGTAATATGGTCAGTCGGGAAATTGCGAAATGGAAAAATAAAACTACTATACTATAGTATGCAGTAAAAAAATAGTGACGAAAATAACTTATGCCAGGCCTGGTTCAGAAATTTCTCTTC
>JBPCNB010000352.1:0-2150 GCA_051001675.1 Nitrososphaeraceae archaeon
GTATTGGCAGATTAAATAACGCATTCCACAAATATAAAGTTCAATAACAATAATCATTATAACAATAAAATTTACTACCCTAATTGTCGCCGTTTTGGTTTCTTCTATCCTTTCTATTACTTTTTCAGCAATGACGACATGCTCAACTCAAACGCCGCCACTGGAACTCTTCATTTGCAATTTTCTACAGCCACTGGTGTAATTTCTCCTATTATACTTATATTTTTTTCGTTAACCATACTATTTGCGCATCGCCCTTCTATGAACATGCCATTGTAACCTGCTGGTGTGAAGACAGTGCTAGAGTATTTTGGACCAAAACAGCCATTCAGTAGCTCTTGCATCGTTGACTTGGTTTCAGTATAACTTGCCGAATTATGAGCAATTACAACTCCCACATCCCAATGCTCATCTATAGCGTCGGACAACCGGAAAACCTTACCAATTTCGAACAATTTCTGAGGATATTCTTGATGTATATTGTGTGATAGCGTTTGTAGCAGTGATGGAATAAGAGAATCTCTCAGAACTTCGTATTCACTGCTTTTTGTACCATCTACACTAATGACTTTAGTAATATCGTCTCTTAATCCCATTAATTCATATTGCACTTTTTTACTAACCAGGCTGAAGCTTAGGATCTCAAGCATGCCCATGCCTATCAAGATTTCTCTAGTTACATTAAAAAATGATGTGAGATCGCTTCTTGCTCCAGAGGTTTTTGACCAGGGCAGTGTTGGTTGAAAATTAAAAACACCGTATCCTATTGCAACTTCTTCAACTAAATCTATTTGATGGAAAATGTCGGTTCTATATCTAGGGATTGTGCAGGCAAGTTTTCCATTTTGCTTTTCTTCAATTTCAGTTCCAAGCCTGCTTTTGTTTAGGCAAAACGAAATATCATGAATGTCAAGGTTCAGTCCTAATACTTGATTAATGTAACTTGAATCGATCTGCATCATTTTAGGGTCCATGTTGGGTGTTAGTTCCTTTTTGCCTGAATCGATATCGTCAATGGTTACGGGTTGAATTTCATACCCCGAGTCGAAGAGGCTCATCGCGATGATGGCTATTGTATCTTCTGCCGTACGCTTGTTGGTTGCTGTGACTTCTACCAAAATATTTTTTATATCTGCACTTATTTTGGTTGCATTACTATTTACAATTGGCGGAAAAGAAAGAACAGTATTGTTCGAATCGAGAATAATTGGATACCTTTCTGCGCCCTTTACTATAAATTCATACTCTATTCCGGTATCCAATTCATTTAAAATTTGTTTTATTGTGGAGTCAACGGGTTTATCAAGAGGAGTAAAAGAAAAATTCTCGTCTGCAGTGGTATATGTTAGAGAAAATTGAACTTGGTCGAGGTTGTGTATCCCAATTGAAGCCTTCTTTCTGCGCCTGCCTATTCCATTGTGAAGGTCCTCCTGCATAGCTATCAAACCTTTGATGTCTTCGTTAGTTAGGTTTTCTTTTCTTTTAGCAACTAAAGATACGATATAAGGCCTAACCTGCTTTACACTCTTATCCACTTTGATGACATAATTGCTGCTTGCAGATAATCTGAGATTAGGTATTCCAACTTCTATCTCAAGTAATCCTTTAAGGGCTCGGATGATTCCAAACTTTGACGAAAAATCAGGCCTATTTGGATTGTACTCAATTCTAACGTTTTCAGTATCGATCCCTTCGATGTCCAAACCAATATAGGGAATGAGATTCAATATTTTGTCCAGCTTGACCTCTGGAAGGAATTCTTGTAGGTTTTTTATTGGGACCGCTATGACTGGTATCTCGGAACACTCCTTAGCCAGCCTAAACTATTAGCGTAGAGGTCTCGGACATCATTTAAACCAAAGCGTAGCATTGCGATTCTCTCTATCCCCCCTCCCCATGCCAGGACAGGATTTATTATGCCAAGCGGCTCTGTCACTTCTGGCCTAAAAATGCCCATACCAAACAGTTCAACCCATTTATCAAGTGTCTCATTGTAAATCATAGATTGAAGAGATGGTTCTGTATAAGGGAAGTAAGTAGGCCAGAACTTTACTTTTTTTATTCCCAATTTGGAATAGAACTCCTTTTGTAATCCCATCAAGTCGCGAAGGTTCACGCTACGCCCGGTGACGATACCTTCTATCTGATTG
>JBPCNB010000353.1:0-4690 GCA_051001675.1 Nitrososphaeraceae archaeon
CTAGCATAACCACTCCAAAAGCGCCAACTGCTGCAACGATATCCGTCCAGTTTGGTTCTATGGCCATACCAATAGATATCGATTAGGATAGATAAAGCTCGTGACATGACTTTATACGCAAAACTAAAGTGGAACTAAGCAACCTTCATGTTGCTGGCTACCGACCTTTGTTCCCTTTCTGTTTATACTTGTACATGCGGTCAACTTTGTCCCATAGTTTCGGCGCCCGACTTACTAGGAGTGGTATTTTCTTATGGGCTTCCTTGTCTGCCATAAAGCGAATGAGAATAACGCGAAGGTCCATGAGTTCTTCGGTAGTTAGTTCTTCACCCATACTTGCCGCCAACTTTTTTGTATAGTTTCTCTTTGATATCTTTGCTATGTGAATAATACAGCTCGATATCTGCTTCAATGCCCTGTATTACAGTCGTGTGAAGCCATTCGTCAAGCGAGTCTCCTGATGCTTCCGCTACTGTTTTCATTGCCTCATACTGTGATTCTGTTATGCGGACCCGTATGTCCATATCTATCTCCTTTTGCATTTTAACTATCACCTAGATCACGATCCTGAATACAATGACTGTGCTTCTTTTGTTCTAAGACCAGTTTTCCAAACTCTGCAGGATCTGTCAAGATTTCCCTCATTCTATGAAGATAACATTCTTGTATCCAGTCTCTGTATGAATAGGCTAGCTCATCTAATATCTGGAACTTTACAAATTCGTCAAGTGCCCAGGAAACTTCTATCTCTACAGGTACAACCGTAACTTTAGGGGCATCTTCTGATCGTCTTTCATATGTAACTACTCCAAGCTTTTCACGTTGATATGAATCACGTTCCTTCTGTTCTCTTCTTTTTTGTTCTTCTCTCCTCTTCAGCCATTCTGCTTCTTCAATCCCTTGTTGTTGTTCCAGGGTCTTGCGTTTGCTCAAGATTGCTCGTCCTCCTTTCTAATAACTGCAACGGCGTAGCATTCTGCCGAACAATATACCTCAGTCTCTGATACTATGATCGGATCCTCCGGGTTAAATGGTCTGTTATCTCTGTATGCCATGGCATCAAATAGTATGTTTTGTATCCTTGGATAATCAGGAGTCTTAGAGCATATCGGACACTTCAGATATTTACCAGGGGCTTTTGACAAAGACATCAACTTTGACTAACCTCCACCGCTTCCCTACTAAATCTCTCTTTTAGCTTGTTCGGTACGGTCTCCTCAACATCACATTCTAACATTGACAAGATGGTTTCAGTAATGTATTCCGATAATGTCTGATCCAATGCTAGAGCTACAATCTCCAGGACTTCGAGCTGGCCTTTGGTTAACCAGATTTGTTCCCTTCGAGTTTGATTTATCTCCAAGTCCAGAGGTAGCATTGTTTCAGCTTTCATCATTATGCTATCCCTCTCCTGATCAAGGCCCACATGTGTTTACAAAGACCACCACGGATTTCAAAATCCTTGCAGTTACAGGTCCCATCTTCCGTCACTTTGTAGAACTTATCGTCTGTAGTCTCTGACTCCACAAGCCATGCATCTTCATTGTGAATCCTTAGTATTCGCCTGCTTGTCGCAATGACTACGCCTTTGCCATACCTAGATTGTTTGTTCATAACTTCAAGTTGTTTCATTATCATATGCATTACCATATTATAATGTCGCATTCCTATAAATCTTATGGTAATGCACAGGGTAATGCTTAAAAGCTAGCTTTACTAAACAGGCTTATTCTATGCAATGTATGGGAGAACTCACAACTATCGCTAAAGCATCTACTAACTTTGCTTCCTTACGAACAGTTATTCCAATGTTTATCGTAAAACAATGGCAGCTGAAAGAAGGCGACAAACTGGACTGGCAGATCGAAGCTCGAAATAACGAAGTAGTTCTTGTAGTTAGAAAAGCCGGAGAAACTATTACACAGACAGGGATTCCAGCAGAGGACATCAGAAAGGAAATGGAAAGGCAGAAGCGTAGGGGTAAGAAGAAAGGATTTGACAGAATAAGTCCTTCATAACAAGATTAAATCTGAGTAACTACATACCATTCTATAAGAAAACTGAGCAGTTGTTTAAAACTAAAGCAATATTGTTAATCTGGCCTTAGTCTATGCTACAGTTCAATCTGTTAGCACCATTAAACCATAGCACAGACAAGAGGTGTGGCCAGACGTTAATTCCTAAGTAGTCAAGTCTTTGCATTGTTTAAAATAAAGCTTCGTTCAGATGAGTTATGATTAATCATAATCCTAGAAGCTGTAGATTAGGTAGGCCTATAGAGGACTTGATAGATCAACAGCACTATCGCTAAATATTCTATCTGCTGATTTATTTATGACGACATATACAAAACCCGCAGGAAGCCTTAAGCTGCCATTCTGTTCCTGGTCTCCTGCGGTTTTTCTTATCTTAGAACCTACGGAGATATGCATTGCAAGTAGCTATCACTAATCTCTTGTGCCATACATTCGTAGGATAGCTGCGCTGTCGTTGAGATTCGGCGGCAGCTGTTGGCGGAGTTGCTTGTTCAATCGATGAGCAATTTGAATTTCATCGTATTATCTCACTGTTTGTGCTGTTGCTTATTCCAGATCCAGAATGGTTTATCTCTAACTCTTTGCAACTCTTCATACTGCTCCAAAGTTGCTTGGGATTGGATCATCTTCTGGAGATTCTTGAATGTCATCTTCTGTTCTGGCACATTATAGAACAAGCTTAGCTATTAGATTTTACATTGGGTTTGGATTGTATAGTGTAATAGTCTAAGCTCACGAATTTCACTCGCTTGATTTCATCACTAAATGATCTTTGGTAATATGATGGCAACTGTCTATTGACAACCTAAAGTGTAGAAGCCCCGACATCCTCTATCGATAGTAACCAAGTATTATTAAGGACACTTCTCTATTAAATCATGGATAGTTCTAACAATAAAGGAAGCAATATCGAAAGGATCAATTTTGCACAGCAAGGAATGGCTGAGAATGCACAGTTTTCAATCGCAATAGCAATAGGAATATTTGGAATTCTTGCCATGTTTCTTATGATCAACCATCATGTTATACTCAACGAGGATGAAAATAAAGACCTAAAGGATGATCTAGAATTAGATTTTGGAAATAGTTTTTGGACTAAAGGTTCATGGACTACCGCAGAAGGAATAGTATTATCAGTAGCATACTGGGCGCTAGTTCTTTTTGGATTCCAATCTTAAATAGCCCGTCGATTGTTTGAAGGTTTAATGGAATATTATGTGAAGAATATAAATGAAGATATTGCAAAAATAGCTGCAGAAAATAAGTTAGCGAACTGGATGGTTAAAAGAATATGGGGATCTGGTAGATATCAGCGTCTAGTTCCTGTAACGATTCTTTATTTTGGCATAACTTTCCTTCTATGGTTTTTTGTCGCAATTTTCTGAACTATTATTAAAGATATGACTTCATGACAGATGAAAGGAATGGCAAAAGTGCAGCATCCTTTTCTTTGGGGCGTATCTACAGCATCATATCAAGTAGAAGGAGGAATAAATAATAATGATTGGGACTATTTTACAAGGTCAGAAGAGATTCGAAACAGAATATCAAGATTAACAACACCAAGTATATTTTACAAAGGTGGTCATCAAGTTGTTTTACAACCGGCAGGAGATGCAGTAAAGTTCTGGGATCCCAAATACTATGAAAAGGATTTTGAGCTTGCCAGAAGTTTAGGATTAAATACTTTTAGAATCAGTATAGAGTGGGCCCGAGTAGAACCGGAGAAGGGTCAATGGGATCAAGAAGCTATCGACCATTATAAGGAGATGATAAGGGCTATGAGAGAAAGAGGCTTAATGCCTGTCATTTCTTTAAACCATGTAACCCTTCCCCTATGGGTTTTAACTCCACCTACTAAATTTACAAAGAAGCTAGGTCAGACCTTGCTACCTCGTCCACTGAAAGACATCCCACTAGCTGATCCAACATCATCAGACCCTTATTGGAAATCACTTAGAGGCTGGGAAAGTAGCGAAACTGTAAAAGAGTTTGTTAAATACGTAGAACGGATAGTTTCGGAACTAAAAGATCAGATTGACTACTGGGTCACGATAGGCGAACCTGTGGCGTCGCTTATTGGAGGCGGTTATATAGCAGGATTATGGCCTCCTGGTTTTTTCCTTGATGGAGAAAGAGCAAAAACAGTATTGCATAATCTCATAGAAGCACATGTTCAAGCTTATAATAAGGTCATCGCTGTCGACGATATCGATGCTGATAGAGATGGTCTTCCTAATAGAGTGGGTTTTTCACATTTAATGATGGAAGTTGTTCCAGCAGAACCAAGCAAAATATTGGGTATAGCTACAAAAGATAATACGGAAGCGGCCAAGAACTTTTCTTATTTTATAAATGATTACTTTATCAATGCTGTTATTAATGGTCAGGAAGACATAAACTATCTGAACACTCTCCAAAGGAGTAACAAAGACAGTGACGATTTTATTATTCATGAAGGATGGAAGGATAAAGCAGATTTCATTGGTATAGATTATTATCGCCGAGTCTACGTTTATCACAGCAATATAGTGGCCCTGTCTCCAGCAAGGTTTGTAGGCGGAGCTCTTGTAAGTGATCTAAATGTAGAGACCAACCAACCTCACAGTATCCTAAATGATCTAGGATGGGAAATCTATCCTATGGGATTATAC
>JBPCNB010000354.1:0-1652 GCA_051001675.1 Nitrososphaeraceae archaeon
AATGATAGTCAGATCTGTTGCATAACAACTAAATGCTACTATAAATTTTACTTGTATATTCCAGTGGTATAAACAAATTACTGATGTGGTATAAACAAATTACTGATGTGGTAAAAGAACTGCACGAGATTTTATTTCTGACACTTTGAGTTTCGAAAGTACTTCATTTGCGTTCTCCAATGGAAATGTATTCACAACAACTTCAATATTATAATCACTTGCTATTCTTATTGCATCATCATGTCTTTTCTTGAGCCTATTACTGATCCTTTGATAATTTTTTCCTCAGCAAATGAGAAATATGGAATGCTGCCTGCATCTCCTATAACGATGATGCCTCCTTTCTTCACAGATTTGATAGCAGTACTTATCACTTCTTCTGAAGGTGCAAAAACAACAGCACTATCTAAGAGTCTCCCGCCTTCCTCCTTCCTTAAATTTGCTATAAAGAATTCTTGTAGTATTCTTCCTGACTCTGCTTTGATACTGTGAGAACTAGCATTCTCTCTTGAATTTTTAATATCACCATTATCACTATGAAAGGGAGCAACATGATCTGTCTAATATCATTACTTAAACCTGATAGCCAGAATAATTCAAGTGCTTCTCTATTCCAAGTTTGTCAAGTGCTTCCAAGGTCAGCTGTTTTTCTTCTTCTTGAGTTGTTGACAATTTGACTAATAAATTATTGCCTAATTGTGGTTTATAGGTATTCTGTTTTTAGGGAAAAGAAACCTTCGCGATTCCATCAATTATCTCAATGATACCGTATTGCTGATATATAGTATTCAGCAGTAATATCAACCTGCGCGGATAAAAAAAATTCAAAAATAACCAATAGGTATTATATCATATATTTCGACTCTAACAGAAATAAGGTGGTAACAGCTACTGTGAAAGATAAAACCAGGCTACAAGCATTGGCCCTTATCGTCAATTGCAACAAATACATCATGGATCTTGCAACGAATGGCGTCATAATTACCAATGCTTTGAAGTTTGTAGAGAAGTCTAGGAAGAAACTAACTATGTCAACGGAGGATAAGAATGATAAAGAATCAAAGGAACCTGATTATGATCATAACTGAGAAGAACTAGAAGAAGAAACTGGAGAAATCAAAACAAATACAACAAATCAAGTTTTCTGACAGGAATAGTGACCATTGTACAATATCCATTACAGCATATATTGGAGATCTGTCCTGAATGTTGCTGTTGGGAAACGATTTTTTAATGAGGGTCAAGGTTGATGTAGTTATTCCATTTGACCAGCATCCAAGTGTCAAGTATTTTTACATAAGTTCAGTAGATAACCCGGACACGCCGGATCTTGACCTAGTAAGCATTGTAAATCAGTATGATCTTTATGCTAAAGCAGACATCCCTATTACACAGAATGAAACTGTAAATATGGTTCTTAAGATTTTGAAGAGTGGGAAGAAAAAGTCGTATGCGCTCCTTAGGAGCGTGATTTGTCTAGTTAAAAAGACTCCCCTAGTTCTCCTTTCTAACACAAGGACTTGTCCTATTCCACTTCAGGCAGACCAAATGCAATGGTACCTCCTCCTGAGTTTGACCCGAAAGTAAATGCTATTTCAGACATGATATTTGCAGAGTGAAATTCTAAAGCATGTATCGATTGAGAGAACAGC
>JBPCNB010000355.1:0-1506 GCA_051001675.1 Nitrososphaeraceae archaeon
ATCCTGGCATGTTCGACATGTAATACGGATCAAACAGCAATTACCGATCCTGAATCAGGGGAGATAGTTTGCAGCAAATGTGGTTTGGTAATTTCTAAAAAGATTGAAGACTATGCACATCAGGAACGACGAGCTTATTCGATGCAAGAAGCAGACGAGCGCGCTAGAACAGGAGCTCGTACCTCTTTAGCTTTTCACGATATGGGTTTATCAACCATAATTGGAAAGGCTAACAAAGATGCTAGCGGGCAGTTGCTGAACTCGGCCATGTGTTCATCTATGGACAAGTTAAGAATTTGGGATTCAAGAATACATGTAAATAGTTCTGAAGACAGAAGTCTTAGGAGAGCCTTTCATCAACTTAATACACTAAGGGATAAACTTGGCCTATCCGATACATTAGTTGAGAAGAGTGCTTATCTGTATAGGAAAGCTCAGGAAAGGGGGCTTATACGTGGTAGAACGGTTGACGGAATAATGACTGCAGCTGTATATATTGCATGTAGAGAAACAGGTACGCCTAAAAGTTTGGAAGACATCTCTATAGTCAGCAACTTAAAACGTAAAGATATTACTAGGTGCTATAGGAGGCTTGTATTTGATCTTGATATCAAAATTCCAATAGTTGATCCTATGAAGTGTATTGTTAAAGTTGCAAACAAACTCAGTCTAAGTGAAAAAACAAAGAATACCGCAATGAATCTCATGACATATGCCATTAAAATGGAAATAAATGCAGGAAAAATCCCAATGGGCTTGGCAGCAACAGTTCTTTATGCATCTTGCCTAAAGACTGGCGAGAATGTTAGCCAAACTAACATTGCAGAAGCATCAGGCGTTACAGAAGTAACTATTAGGAATCGGTTTAAGGATTTAACAAGCAGGATAAAAATATAACTAAATTGATGAAGCCACTGACCATTGAATAGGCATACCAAAAATGCCGCATATCAAGTAGGTATGTGCACGTCTATAATTATTATTTCCATTCCCATACCCTATATGAATATAATTTATTCAAGCCTAAATGAGTCCATTACGCTCCGCAATACGGGCAGTGAACTATCAAATTCTTCAGGAATTCCGCCAAACGTAATTACGTTTGCCATCCCATCCTTTAAGGCATCATGTTTTGACGAGGAAAAGTAAGATCATTGGCAACCATGTCAGAATCACAATTTCTTTATTTGAACACTTCAGGCTGGAAGACTGGCAGCCAACATAAGATAGAAATTTGGTTTGTCGTGTATGAGGGAAGATATTATATAATCTCAGAACACGGAAATAATGCACATTGGGTTCAGAACATCCTTCATAACTCAAAAATTTCCTTCTCTGTAAACAGTACGATCTTTGAAGGGGTGGCACGAATAATCAACAGAGCGAAAGAATCAGAATTAGCTGCTGAAGTCTCAAAGCTAATGAACACAAAATACGGATGGAGCGAGGGTGTAATCGTTGAGCTTATGACGCATTAAATCCCCCAGGTACTCAACACCTATGTAA
>JBPCNB010000356.1:0-5202 GCA_051001675.1 Nitrososphaeraceae archaeon
TGTTCCGATTTTATATATGCTTGGTTTCGGTTTAGTGGCTGCGATACCGGCACTAGTCATTTCTAGATTACTCTCTCCAAGACGCAGGCTTAATCCAATAAAGTTCCTTCCTATGGAATGTGGCCAAATGCCAAGTGGTGAGGGTAGGTCTCATTTCATGATGCAATATTATGCTTATATTCTAATGTTTGTAGTTTTCGATGTCATGGCAATTTTTCTTTATGCCTGGGGAGCCTCACTTTTTTCTCTTCCTCGGGCCGCAACGCTTCCGATGATGGCATTTCTAGGAATCATGTTTGCTGCTATGGGTTATGCTTTGTACTTGGCTGGTAAGAAAGGAATTTGGTAGAAGTTATCGTATGTCATATTTTTTTAACAAGCATTAAATATCTAGGATGCAAACAAGAAAAGTGAAGAAGGGGAGAAACAAAGGGGAGAATGTTCAAAGATTTACTAAATCCTACTAATATTAACGTCATGGTAAGCAAACTTGGTGACGTTTTAGTAAAAGCCGTGGGTACACCTTTGGGATATGCCGTAAATTGGGGGCGAATCTGGTCCCTATGGCCAGTGCATCTTGAAACTGCATGCTGCAGCGTCGAATTTGGGGCTGCTTCGGGTCCTAAATATGATGTTGAAAGATTTGGCATAATCGAGGCATTTGGATCTTTAAGGCAATGTGATCTAATAGTAGTACAGGGAACGGTAACTAGGAAAATGGCTCCCAGGTTAAGGATGGTATACGACCAGATGCCTGAACCTAAGTATGTGATAGCAATGGGTGCTTGTGCTATAACAGGCGGCTTGTACATTGATTCATATAATGTTCTGCCCGGGATTGACGGGATTGTACCCGTAGATGTATACGTGCCAGGATGCCCTCCAAGGCCTGAAACATTGATTCAGGGTACGATGTTGTTACAAGAGAAAATCAAAAGGTCTAAAATTAAGTAATATGAGCAAAGGATCAGATCCTGCCTCAAGAATATCACAAGAGTCTCTAGATCATTCAAGTAATATTGATCAGGCACAGCCTCCTGCGAAAGTTCCCTCTGTCCCAAGTCCCGTTACAAAGCCAGCCACTTCCACCAATGTTGCGACCAAAAAAGAAGCTGAACCTCCAGCATTTGAAAAAGGAATCATTGAGAAGTTGGTTAAGGAATTTGGAAATAAAATAAATGTTATCTACATGAGACCACTAAGAATGAAGATTGTCGTCAATTCGACAGACATTCCCGCAGTTGCCGTATTCCTTCGAGACAATTTGGGATTCGACCATGCGGAATCTGTTGCGGGGACTGATTATCCAAAAGATAATGAAATTGAAGTAATTTACCACTTGGGATCATACGGGACAAAAGAGTTAGAAGCCCACATTATGGCTCTTACCACGAGAACGTCAAGGGACGAGGCTCGACTACCCAGTTTGATAGACGTATTTAGAAGCGTGGAATACCATGAGCGGGAGACTTATGAAATGCTAGGCGTATATTTTGAAGGACATCCTAGAAATGATAGATTTCTATTACCTGAGGACTGGGCTGATATCCCTCCATTAAGAAGGGAGTTTAGAATTAAGGGAAGGTAAACAACAACACTTAAAATACTTCATTTAGTAGGTGAATCGAAGATTGGCAGAGCGTCATGAAAGCAAAATAGATGAAACCGTGAACATGGGTATGCAGATAGTAAAGGAATATTTGCCAGATGACGATCGGCTCATGACACTGAACGTTGGACCCCAGCATCCAGGTTCGGGGCATTTTCGAATTACTATTAAGGTTGACGGGGACTATATCGTTTATTGTGACCCAGACCCGGGATACGTGCATAGAGGGGAAGAAAAAATGTGTGAATACAGAAACTTTATACAAAATATACCACATTTAGAGCGACCTGTCATACATGATTCTTCTAATATTACTTACTCTTACAGTTTAGCAGTTGAGCAACTAGTGGGGATTGAAGTACCCCGACGAGGCCAATTTATCAGAGCTCTAACGTCGGAACTCGACCGTCAGGTCTATACTTTATACTGGCTCGCGATTTATGGAATTTTTTTGGGGCATTCTACAATGTTCATGTGGCCTACCGGTGATAGAGAACTATTTATTGACTTATTAGATTCACTTACTGGCGCTAGAGTAACACATGCTTTTAACATACCCGGGGGAGTAAGAAATGATATCCCAGAAGGCTTTAAAGAAAAAGCCTTGAGACATATTGCATACTATGAAAAACGGCTAAAGGAATATGAAGATATATTCTACAATAATCCTTTATTACGTCAAAGGACGGAAGGAGTGGGTATCCTGACAAAAGAAGATGCAGTAAAATTAGGCGTTACGGGCTCTGTTCTGAGAGCTTCTGGTATTTCGTATGATATCCGGAAAGCTGAACCATACGACATTTACAACGAAATCGACTTTAATGTTCAATATATGAGAACCTGCGATTGTTTCGCAAGGGCCTATGTTCCGTTTTTAGACATGAGGGAATCATGTCATATCATGAGACAGTTGCTTGATAAGATGCCTGAATCGGGAGAAGTAAGGGCGAAATTACAGCCTAACCCGAAGGGGCCTGCAGGCGAAGCATATAGAAGGGTTGAATCAGGGAGAGGCGCACTTGGATACTATATAGTAAGTGATGGGACTCCGAGGCCTTATCGAGTAAAAATATCAGTGGGGTCTTTTAGAAACTTGTTGGCGCTACCACATCTGTTAGTAGGAGCAAAATTAGCTGATATGCCAGCCATATATTGGGCACTCAATTATTGGCCGGTGGAGGCTGACAGATAATAACTTGGCATCATATCCGCAGGAATTCCGCTTTGGTAATTTCATAGCAAGTATCATTTGGCTCATTCTCTGGATTTTGATTATTGTTACCCTCGTTGCTCTTCCCCTCATCTTCGTGATTCTTTTTTCTCTTCCACTCCCTCTGGCTGATGGCGAAGTACTTACTCCGTATCTCTTTTTGACTATGATTGTGGATCCTACGCGTACCCTCCCCATTCTTCAGTTCTTCATGCAAACTGATCTTTTCAGGGTTGCAGTCTTTCCTGGCTTTACCTATGCAGCACTGATTGCCGCCGTAACAATATTTGTCGAGCGAAAGTTCCTGGCAAAAATGCAGCTGAGAGTAGGTCCTTTGTATGCAGGTAAAATAGAAGGAATTTTGCAATTGCTGGCCGACGGGTTAAAATTGATGTCAAAGGAAATAATCGTACCTTCAGGAGCAGACAAGCCAATTTTTTGGGCAGCGCCCGTAGCCTTTGTTGCGACTGCAGCGGCTGTCACGGCTCTTATTCCTGCGGCTCCTGGTTGGGTGGTTGCTGATTTAGACGTAGGCATTATAGCTGTCTTCGCTATTTTTGGATTTTTCCCCCTTATAGCGCTGTTGTTTTCATGGGCAAGCAATAGCAAATATTCGTTCATTGGAGGGTTGCGGGCCTTACACCAGATGATCGCTTTTGAGATCCCCTTTATTCTTTCTGCGTTGTCAGTTGTGCTTTTAGCGGGAACCCTTAACTTGACAAACATAGCAGAAGCACAGCAACCGTATTGGTTTATCTTGTTTCTTCCCATAAGTGCATTCGTATTCTATATCTCCTCTCTTGCAGAGTTAGAGAGAGTACCATTCGATCTTCCCGAAGCAGAATCAGAAATTGTCGCAGGCTGGCTTACTGAGACCTCTGGAATGATTTATGGGTTAATTCAGCTTGGGACGTACCTTAAGTTGTATGCTCTTTACGCACTCTTTGTTGTCCTATTCCTCGGTGGGTGGGCAGGTCCTCAAATAGTTCCACAAGAGTTAGGGCCTCCAGGAGAAAAAACCCCTCTTTTGCAGCTTTTGACACTAGAAGGTTTTTATAATCCGGTTATTGCCAATTCTATATTCTGGTTTACATTGAAGACCTTCGGAATCATTATGTTGATGCTCTTACCAAGAGGCATCAATCCCAGAATTCGAATAGATATTCTTCTGCATACAGGATGGTATAAACTAATAGTGTTGTCTTTCATAAACATATTCATAGCATTAGCATTGGTTTATAGCGGTGTCTTAGGACCAGAAGGGATCTTGACATCGGGATGACACCATCTTTATTACCAGACACAAAAGACAAGACAAGCGGGAGCGCACATACCCACACTGTGGGTGCTAACCATAGCACTAGCTCTGCAGGTGGATTTATCAAAGCAATAGAATCGGGTTCAAAGCATCTTATTATAAAGAGGTTTACTTTGAGATATCCAGAACAGAAACTCAAGTTCACAGGTGATGGTTATCAGTTTGATCCAAAGCGTGGAGTCGGCATCGCAGGGTCTAGGGGAAGACATATTCTATTCCACGATAAATGTACTGGCTGTCAGTTATGCGCGATCGCATGTGAAGGCATTGCAGAAGCGATAGGGATGGTAAAAGTCGATGAGCAGTGGAAACATAACAAGAAGGCTATAATGCCACAAATTGACTTTGGAAAATGTGTATTTTGTGGCTTATGTGTAGATGCATGCCCATTTTATGCTCTATTTATGACTGACGATTATGAACTGTCATCCTTTACAAAAGAGCATTTGATCTATACTCCATCACAATTAGCAATCAAGCCGAAATATGATGGTGATGCAGAATTGAAAATTGATAAGATGGGTGCGACACATGGCTGATGCAGCATTTTATGGTATAGCCACATTAACTATAGGTTCAGCAATCGTTGCACTAGAGAGCCGTGAACTCATTTATGGAGCAATAGCTTTGGCGATCTCAATGCTGGGGATTGCAGGGTTTTTTCTACTCCTAGATGCCCCTTTCGTTGCAATGTTTCAAATTACAGTATATGTAGGAGCAGTTGCCGTGCTTGTTATCTTTACCGTTATGCTTGTGAGAACTCAAGCGTTGTTTGCCAGGAAAGGAGACAGAGGACGCAAGGCCGCTGGAATTATATTGTTGCTGATTTTTATGGGATGGATGGGCGGAATAGCTTTGTTTTCGGGATTTAAGAGTCAGGGGTGTGGTAAGGCCGAGTCTTCTCCAGTTGATTTTAGACTCATAGGAAAAGAAATGCTTACCTACTATTCGCCAGCATTGGTGGTTATCGGTTTAACGTTAGCCGGCTCTATTATCGGTGCACTCGCACTAGCACGTAGGGAGGACATTAACCAGAAAGATGAACGAACTAATTGAGTACGTTCT
>JBPCNB010000357.1:0-5291 GCA_051001675.1 Nitrososphaeraceae archaeon
CACTCCATTCCTTTTCATGTATTAGATTAAACTTTTTTCTGATTTCTATATGGATACACTTCCTGACAGAAGTGTAACCCATGTCTGTAAGCTATATTGTCACCTATGTATGGAAGTACAACAATTAATTAAATGAATTATGTGTGAATTCTACTATCAGTAGTAATATGATAATATCTTCTTTGAATCATCTATTTCACTCTAATCAGAGAAGTGTCGATCAATTTCTGTACTTTCCTCAGCAGTCAGCTCGTGCACTCAGATATTAATAAGATGAGAACTTGTGTGTAATGAATAAAACATTCATCATTGCAGCTAGTCTTCACAGCAGCTACGTTAACAGGAGTATTCTCAACAAACATCTTGGTCTTTTTGTAGTTGTAGATCTCTAAAACTGTGGGATTGTGGTTATATTATTAACTCTTTGTGATCTATTCATATGGGAGAGGCTGGGATATCGCTTGAAGTTGTGATCCTATTTCACTTAAATCCATCCCATTAGCAGTCCATATTACTAACGTTTGTTCATCTCCGGTATCTGATTGTCCACCACGTAAATCCTTGAAGTTATGCATACTGTCAATTCCAAAACCCGCGTTTTTGATACTTGCTGCTATGTTCTGAACGTCCATCGAATGTACCATTAATGCTCCAACTGTATCAAATGTAGCATTTGGAGTAGTGGCAGTAGCACCTTGGTCGACAACTGTTATCTTGCCTGTCATTACAAATCCTTCTTCATATTCTACTGTATCAGCATATTCAAATTCTCCTGTGTCGTTGAATGTAACGGGTTTAGATGCCTCCAATTCAGTAAATTCCCCTGTCTCGAAAAGCTGAGTGCCGCTGAAGTCCCTCACTACAATATTGTGTTCATGACCCACGTCTCCGTTAAACCAAGCAACTTGAGTCCCAGGCCCTACCATGGCATTTTGGGGGAGAAAAGGCTGAGCAATAAACCGTGCTTCATCCGCTTCGTCGGGGCCATGATGCCCTTCATTTGGAACTACAATGACTAGATGTTTTACATTATTTTCCAACACCATTTGACCAGAATCATAAACACTAGTGGCATTCAAGGTTGGTTGTGTTTGAGCGGAGGCTAGGCTAGTTTGGGAACGTGATAGACTGCACCTATAGCGAGAATAGCAGATATTGTTGTGACATATATTAAAAAACTGATCCTCTTCATATTTAGAAAGAGTTGACATCAACTGTATTTTAGTGTAATCTTATCATTTACTATGAAGATACCATCTATTTATTAATCACATCTTCGTTTCAGGTATTATTATTGTAAGATAAGTATTTCGGAAAGATAGTAAAAATTTTAGCTAATGCATATCTATATGCAGTAGTTACATTCAAAGATCATCAAATTCTAGGAAACTCACGGTCAGGTCCAGAACGAATGCAGCTTATTGCTTTTTTATGAGATAAACTATTCTGGATAGTATCAGTCTACAGTAGCACTATTTGACGCGCTATTCCATTAAAATGCCGGGTCCACCGCAGCTATTACACTGAGTTATAGATTGTCTCACCTTCTTCTTTATTGCATCTGCTTGGTCAACCATTGGCATTTGCTACAAGTGCACCTTGCAATTAATAAATACTTATTGATCAACCCAAATAGCCCTGAATACAATAAATAGGAATGATTGGAAAAAACTGGAGTTTTAGTCCAATGCAAGATGAAATGGGGTAATACTTTCAAATGCCTATGAATCCTTCAATAATTTTGCAAGTCCGTAGACGTAGAGATGACCTGGAGACTGATGTGAGCCTTGTTACATCCCTGGATTGAAGGATGTAGTTTTTTACCCTCCGAGCCAACTGGTTAACAAACCTGTAGGATATAAGTAAGCAGCCATAGGGGAGTACCTCAGCATGGAATAATGAATCGGTAGTTCAAGTCTACCGACCTCCTACGGCTTGCTTACAGTCTCGTATAAAAGTATAGAACATTTCTTGCTAATAAAGTTAACTAAAAGTTATACCTTATCTTTGCTGGCCAGAGCATCAACCCAAAAACGTCACATTGTGTTGTAAACTTGCCTATCTAGATCTGTGCATGTACCATAAAACCGGTAGGATATTGCATACCTTGCTGTAACTCCTGGTAAGCATAGTTGAAAACAAAGTTGGGAAAGACGATTACTTTTGGTTAGAACTTAGTTGTGGAACGTTTAGTCTAGCCTTTTCTTAAGGGTTAATATGAAAATGCTTTGCATCCTTGCTATCTATATGCACTTTTTTCTTGTTATTCAATATTTTTACTGACTAGGTGTTATCGAAGAGGCCTTCTCAATTTCATCGGCACCCTCATCCATATCCTTCTTATACATTCTTTGTTGGGGCAACATTATATACACACAGGCTCCTCCACACATAGTGCACGGAGCGCTATTAGCGTTTATTTGTCCTTGTCTTCGGCTGCGAATTCTTTCTGCCTCTTCAGGATTAATTGCTAGGGAAATCTGTCTATCCCAGTTCAGCGTTCTTCTTGCCTCAGTAATTTCTCTGTCCCATTTAATCGCTTTTTCTCTAATTTTTACAAGATCGCCGGCATGGGCTGCGATCCTATATGCGATTAGTCCTTCTTTTACTTCCTCTGCATTGGGAAGTCCTAGGTGTTCAGCGGGAGTCAAGTAACATAACAAATCAACTCCTTCAGCAGCCGATATAGCAGCGCCAATTGCGCTTGCAATATGGTCGTACCCTGCTGCAACATCAGTCACTAGCGGACCCAATACGTAATACGGAACATTTCCAATAAGAGATTTAGCAAGCCTGACGTTTGCAGCTACCTCATTCAAGGGGACATGTCCTGGCCCTTCAATCATTACCTGTACATCTTTCTCTCGAGCCTTCTTGGCTAACCGGGAAACGTTGATCATTTCCGAAACTTGCAACTCATCGTGCGAATCAAGTATTGAACCAGGTCTTAATGCATCGCCCAAACTAAATGTAACATCGTATTTTCTTGCAATCTCACACATATAATCAAAATATTCATTGTACGGATTTTCTTGGTCATATTTTAGCATCCAGGCAGCAGTTATCGTGCCTCCCTTTGATACAATGCCCGCATGTCTTTTTACTTCTAAGATACGGTGTGCTAATTCCTTCGTTATTCCAGAATGTATCGTAGTATAATCGACTCCATCCTTTACATTCTTTTCAAATGCATTTAGAAAATCGTCGGAGGTTATATTTAGAGGGTCTTTGAATTTTTCAACTCCATGAACATACGCTTGGTAGATTGGGACTGTTCCAAAAGTTATTGGGGCTGCTTCAAGTAATTTTTCCCTAATCATGTTAATATCACCCCCGTCAGACAAATCCATTATAGTATCTGCGCCATACTTGACGGCTACTTTTGCTTTTGAAATTTCTTCTTCTAGATTCTGGTAAAGTGTGGAGGTTCCGATATTGACATTCACCTTAGTCTTAAGACCCTGCCCTATACCTATAACTTTAATTTGTTGCTTTCTTGCCGTATTCTTAGGGATAATAATTGAGCCTTTTGCAATCCCTTGGAGGAGAGTATCTAAACTGAAGTCCTCATCTTTAGCAACTTGTATCATTTCATCAGTTGCGACTCCTCTTCTGGCACTGCTCATCTGAGTACCCATTTTTTCTTTCTTGCCTCACCTATTACTTCAACCTCTAGATATAAAAAGTAGTACCGTCAATTCATTGATACACTCTTCCGTGTTTTACCACATATTATACTCGTAACGCCTCGGTTAACGTATATGAGATTTCACAAGTCGACCTGTATAAATAAAGTTCACTGCCATTTGAAACGAGTATTTATTTTTTTAATTAAGTGGACGACCCATTCCTTATCGGCTACCTCGTGAGGTTCAGACTATACTCTAGGAACAAGACCAGACCGATGAGTTGTGATTAGAGTGGAGAAAGGTTTTGGCCTATTGTCCCGGGATACCATTCCCTCCAGATGGCCTCGAGGATATGACGAAAAAACATTACGTCAAACGGCAATGGAATTATTCGAAGAAACGTTATATCTGACTTCTATATCTGACGATTCCAATCATGATCATTAAACATATATGACTTATTGCCACAGATGTGGTGAAGTGGTTCCTAGAAGGTATTTCGGTATTTTGCAGTTTCTGCATTTAGTTAGATAAAACGCATCATTATCAAAATAATTTTGATATAATTTTGTCAGCAAGCATAGATATGATAATGATGTAGTTATGCTAAATCCTGTTTGCTTGACCCTGTATCATGTGGGTTGCGAATAAACTGACAATTATCATCCTAGAACTAGCTAGGAAAGGATTATTTGCTTTTCTTTGAAACGGATAATAATAATAGAGGGGCACCGAAAGACAGCAGTACGCGCATATACCCGGACTAGGTACTATTTGACCCTTCGAAAAATAAAGGAGAATTTTTTGATAGTGGTCTTATCTGCGTCGCTTTATGTTACGCCTGTTGTATTGCCTGAAGACACAGTTACTTGATCGCGTATCTCACCATTTTTGTACTTTATAGTATGGACATTTACATAGGCTTGACCGTTACCCAAGAGATCCACCAATGCAGATAATTGCTTACCTTTCAGTGGCCCTTCAAGCATAGAGGACGTGATATTACCTGAATATCCACCGAAAAGACCAGGTGATGGATCCGATGTCTTGTATAAGGTTACCACAATAGGTCCGTTAGCTCCTACCTTTCCCTGATGTATATGAGCACCTGTAGCATTATACAAGTCGGATACAAACAGATCAAAGTCTATGACAGTTTGGTTATTCAGAATACTAGCAGTTCCAGTAGCCATAGTCTTTACAGGGGGAACTTCATTAGCACCAGTCATATTCGATGCGACGAAAACCTCCTGTGCAAATGCACGCTGGTTAACGGTGTCTAAGAAATTCGGACTAGTGACCATACCTGCGTACGATAATGCCAAGGTAATAGCCGCGGCGAAGGTAAGTAGTCTTGCTCTTTTAATTGCCATATGAATTATTTACAATAGTTACATATATCATTTTAAGCATTTCCTTCACGAGTTACCTTGTCTTAATAATTTTTGTAAAGCCAGCTCAGGTTCTCGATAGGAAAGAAGTCGATGATGTTTATGAGGAAGCTTTGGTCTTTTCATTCAACTCTTACCATCGAAAACATTTTGAAATTCTGCTATGTTAACAGAATTATATTTATAGGAGAAATACGTCAATCAGATGTGCTTAATACTCGTCCTACTGGTGAATCAGTTCTAAAAGCGTTAAAATCCATCCGTTCTATAC
>JBPCNB010000358.1:0-3259 GCA_051001675.1 Nitrososphaeraceae archaeon
GTAATAATTTGCTAACTCTGGAAGAGGAGGCAGACAAACAAGAGATTATTAGCGTAACAGAAGAAGTTCTTGACGCAAAAGGTATAGAATGTGATGCAAGGATAGCAAAAATTTCTGAGGAACAACTAAGAGAAATTCTCGAGGAAGTAAGAAAGTTGCGAAGGAAAAGAAAAAGGGTTTCCAAAGATACCGAAGGAGTGGAAGAGAAAGAGCAGGTGGAAGAAGGGGATTCAATATATCAAGTAGGAGTAGATGGTAACTTGAATATTGATAGGATAACAGATCGGTGGCTTGCAACTCTTGGGATAGGTACACTACTTTTTGGGATCGGGTTATTTGTTTTGCGAATTCCCGTGCGGACAATAATGATTTTCATTGCACTGGGAATTCCGATTATTTTTCTATGGTTATATGTTGATCAAAAATCAAGACGTCGACAGGACGAAATGGATGAGCTCAATAAGTTACAAGATCAAGCGTGTATATGTCCTGTTTGTGAACATGAGCAGGCAGCCGTTTGCATGGATAAAAAGTGTCCCTGTTGCATTATGATGAAGGGCACTAACATATTAGGCCATTCTGTCAACCCGTTACAGTGAGAAAAACAAGATGTTACTCTGATTTATTTCGAGAGAAATACATGCTACATGGACGGTCTGTTCTCATCTCAGTTCCGTTATGCAGCAAAAGCAAGATCCTAAATAGAGAATATTAATTGTCCACATTTAGCATGAGGGATATGGACACTTTTCCCCTAAACACATATCAGTATTCTAAGTAATATCCTAGATCTGCCCCCAACATTGCGAGAAAATTCATGTAGATTAGAGGAGGATCCAAGCGGAAATCCAGCATGCCAAATTCGGTTTAGTGTTGATTAAATCTAACCAAATCTAATAGTTTAGATCTCACAAAATAGTAAAGCGAATACGTAATATTTCTTGAATATTAATCACGACATCGGTCATAACTATGACAACTAGTATCCAACCTGTATTTGCTCCTAGAACTCGTGGAAGTTGTATTAAACAATTCGAAAAACTTACTGAATCATTCATGTCAGATGCCCTAAGATTAATCCCGCCAGATCCGATTTCACCGTTCTTGAGGTTGACTAGTCAGTTTGATAAAGATATAATTAAATCAGAATACGTCTGTCATGCAAATAGTCCTGATGATCCAATATTCCAAATTTGGTGAGAAAATATGACAATGAAATGTTCCACACATCGTTACCTGACCGAATATTTCCTTTATTGCAAACTTAACTTGATGTTTTGGATTTATTCTTCCCAGTTCGATGATCCGACAATAGAACAGCACTCAGCTTTAGATATTCCGTCGTCTACGCTTCACATCTCGAATAACGCAGATACACTCTTCAGGATTCTGTCTGCGCCCCCCGACAGACCAAGGCTTGACCACAGTTACATTTTTCCATAACCATGTCGATTTGATCTAAATTAAATCTTATAAATAACTTCTATCTTGATTCCAAAAATCTTCAATAAGTTGTTACCTTAACATGCGAAGTTATAATCTTAACCTTTCTGAATAAGGGCGCCGCTGTGTACTTTATAACACATAGCAATACTATGCAACGTAATTTGTTATAAGCAATTAAATACATTTCTTTATCTGAAATCAAGGTTTTGCACTTGTTGCAGGAAGGAAATTCCCCAGAGCGCGATGGCCTTGAAGTACGAAAGCAGCTTATTAGATGGGAACTACTGCCTTAATGTATTCAAGAAGTTAAAAGAGGTATACGGGGATTGGGTTCCCGATTTGTAAACGATAAGTACAGATCCTTATTCATCATCTGAAGCTAGATTTTACATTTTTATTTTTTACTTCTACCTTCTCCTGTTACCTTGCTTAACTAAGCCCTGAATTCTTTAAAAGTCATCAATTATTACCAATTAGGGAAGCAGAATCTTGGGGATCTTTTATTTTATAATCCTGATGCACTAGATAAGATTTTAAAAGAATGTATCATTTGTTCGCATTAACTAAATATGTTGAATAATCATTAACATCCGCATCATAATAGATGGTGTAGACTCCCATTGCTCTCAATTATTGTCCCGAATTCTAATTGGTAACGAGCACTAAATGTATCCATATAAGGTTCTCTATAACTAAAGTGAAGTATACGCGACGTATCCTCCAAGTGATACATCACTAGAGTCATAAATAATTCTAAAATTCTGATATTGATCCTTGTCTGAAGCAACGACTTCAGGTCGTTGGGGTCTGAATTTCGAGTTCGTATTGTGACGTGTGGTCCAAGGATCAGTATAAAGTGAAAAAGAAGCAAAATTAGTCTCTTCGATGATGTTCCAATCTACAGGAGATTCAATGCTAAATCCTAAGTTCCGTTGTGTTGTCGTACAGGAGCAAACCACACTTGGACCTACTGAACTAGACTCATTTGTACGCAAGATACCATTTACTGCTGGGAATAGCCTAATCCGATTGCTAGCATCACATGAAACACAATCATGAGAAAGTTCATTGATTAGGCGAATTCTCAAATATTACTGAGACAATCATATTCTGTTAAAACAGAGACCTCTTCCAATCTGCCTTTATCTGCGGAAAAGATATTCCATCTTCTTTCCCAATGATCAGTTAGCCAAACCACATTGTAAGCGGGCTTGCCTCCCAACATAGCATTTGATATCTTCCACATCCTTAACGTCTGGTTCGGCGTTTATCCCTTTAAGATCTTTCATTGGACATTCAAACCCTTATTTTTGCGTGTAGGCCGGATCTTTGGCAAGGAAGAATTCTAAACGACCACAATTTTCGCAGACATACACATCATAAAACTGGTATCTTTTGAACAAAGCAGGTATTGGCATTTTGATAGGCGCCAAGTCTCCAGGAATTTCAGACCGCTGATGAAGAAATCTAGCACCACCACATCCACATTCTCCTTGAACTCTATTAATCGCAGGATTGGCCATTACTTAGAATCCACTAGTGTGATTTATCTAATTTTCCCTCTCTGTGTAATCTGTCCTAAATCTTAACTTATATGACATATTCTTTCGGCATCTTCGGACTTTTTAAAATGATAATAAGAGCTAGTTAAAAAAAAATATGTAAACTGCTGCATTAAAATGATTAAGCCATGTAAACTAATAACTGACTGGCTGCTCATGGGATAGCAGCCAGTACAGACAAATGGATAGTCGTCCGTTAGGTTAACTAACAGATTTTTAATATTTAAGTACTCTCGCGTTCTTAATAATAT
>JBPCNB010000359.1:0-1947 GCA_051001675.1 Nitrososphaeraceae archaeon
GTCTAGAATGAAGACTGGTGAACCTGACATTCCTGGATAAATCGTAACATCTGCCCAAAATGCTTCTTCTCCCTTGTAGTTTAACTCCGGATGTGAAGCAGTAACACCTCTTCTTGCAATTGGTGTATTAGTTTGTTCATCCCAAAAGCCATTCGGAAATCCAAAAGTGACTATATTTTCCACAGGGCCAAACATTTCCCAAGTGTCTTTATCAGGAATCAACTCATTGTAGTAGTTAATGAATAAATCTTTTATAGTGACACCCATCTCTTCTACTTTTGGTACCAATGGCAATATACTCAGATCGATACTTGGATCATGATGGTCTATCCAATCTTTTCTTTCAAATTTTATTTCAACCATATCACCAAAACTACATTCCTTGTCCGAACTCCTCCTATTGATAAAAAAGGAGCCCGATTCTGCGTCGTCTATCACATGCCTGTTTGTTACTAATCCAGGTAATCCCAATTGTCTGTTATTTATAATCTTTGAGGAAAAGAAATGAGGAAAACCTGTACCATAACGATGCTTGCCATCATGTCTGGTTGTTTCGATTCTGACTACCTGCAGGAGATCATCGTAAGGATTCAGAGACATTGGAGCTTGTTCGTCATAGGTTAACTTAGAAGTATAATGTAAATCAAATGATGTTTCTAGTCAAAAGAGCCAGGTTAATTTAGTCCTGAATATCCTCCTTTTTCTGATCGACAAGAAATAGCTAAATCTTCTTCTGTTTGGATTCTATTTGCTGGATTAACTTACTTATCATCTTCTGCTGTTGAAATATTAAAGCCATAAACAACGACTCTGCAGAGCCCTGTGGTCCTTCGGTTTTACAAGCCGCAGCATATTCCTCACTTTCTAGACACTCTGTTAGCATCTTGCTAAACAGATCAGCGTTTGGCTTACGCAAAGCATATTCAAAACCTTTCCACGCTTCAATTTCTTTTGCAAGTATTTTATCATCGTCCTTAACTTCACCCATTGTTAACGCCTCATCTTTATTTTGTACTGGGTTTCAACTGCATTCCGCAACATTGACAAATTCTCTTTTCAGTGACAAAATAACATTCACACTTTCTGCAGTATTTCTTGCCAACTGAATAATGAGATTCACCAACTATTATCTTTGAGTATATTTTCTCACATATATTACGACAAACCATGGGAAGCTAGGTCAAAGGTTACTGCGGATATAAGGAATAGCTGTCAATAGGGGGAGGGACCCACACAATCTTTTTTAGGAAATATCTCCGTAAATATACAAGACCACATACGAACGTAGGAGCTCTGCCGAAATCGAGCTGTTATTTGAGCTCATTTTCTGGGTTGCAGCTCGATTGGCGTCGGTCGTGGATGGTAACGTTGCGATTCCGGCTGTCCGGTAGCCAAAACCTACTGTTTTCTGAATATAACCATTTTTAACGCCAGTTCCTATCAACATTTTAACACCTCGAAATGCTTGTACTAACGTCATTTAACGTCTCTCGTGTTTGTAAAATTAATGTATTGATATAGCGGTCTTAATTGCTATTAACGTCTCTTCTATTCCTTTATTTAATGCAATGATATCAGTGCCTAAATGTACTTTGTAGCAGATTGTTGCATTTTTGTTATTGTTCTTATTGTCCTAAATTAACCACTCAATAGTATAAAACTAGAGACTAACTGATATTCCCTGGGCTGTTGGTGTGTATAGTTTGCGTTTAATTAAAGATGTCCGTGGAATATTTAATGTATTTGCTATACGTGATAAGGTAGAGATAGAATTATCAGTTAAAACCTCCGTAGCTTATACAAAATAGCCTGGATACTTTGCCTTCCCTATCATTGATTGATTTTCCTTGTCTCTGAAAATTGTTGAACTTACAGGAACATATCCATCAGGTTTAACGAGATGGGGAGTACCAAAGATGTCAGTGAGTACCATCTCATAGCGCCATA
>JBPCNB010000360.1:0-3972 GCA_051001675.1 Nitrososphaeraceae archaeon
AATATCGATATTATGAGCTTGTCTTTGCACTTCATGCGGCAATACTAATGGTTGGATAAGTAAAGGCGCATCCATGAGTCCGCCTATCTTATTTGGCAGAAAGGAATACGAAAAGTTGAGAAAAGCATCCATTAACAACATCATTGAATCTGCATCGCCATCACAATCTCTACGTTTTGCAGAATGCCATATGGGTGAAGCTAAGCATACCTGCGAATCAGTAAAGCCTGTAATTCTTCCTATAATACCTACAGAAGTATGTGGTGCGAGTCCAACTACGAGGTGTCCTATCAAGTCTTCTAGAGTAGATACATTGTAAAATGGTTCAAGTCCGTATAGCTTGACGAGTTCTTCATCGATAAATTTTGATACGTTGATTAAATATTTAGCAGATTCTACAGGAATTATTATATCTTGCATGAAGAGTTCAACTAATTGATCCGTTGTTACTAACTCTCTACCAAGGTAGTCTTTTCTATAACCCAACTCCTTTAATCTCTCAATACTTGTCCTGATCCATTTGGGTTTAAAATGAGTTAATGGTTCATTAGTGGCGTCAAACCTAATTGTTCCGTCCTTGAATGTATAAAGATTATGCTTTTGCCTCAGTACTCCTTTTTCTAATGGTTCTGCAGCTTTATCTTTGCTTATGAGAGATCTAACCCCTTTTAGTGGCTCAGCCGCCACAACACTGAGTTTCTGTTGTGCTTCTTCTATAGCTATTTTTAGTGGATAGCTAACGGGGGAATATGTTTTTCCTTCGACGCGACATCTGTGGCAGCGGTTATTGTCTGCAGTATCTTCTGGGATATCTTGTCTGCAGGCTATGCAGAGATTACGAATTGGTGTGGCCTCACCACACTTGCGGCAAGAAGTTCCAACCGAAGGTATATTACAATTATTGCAAAATCTGTTTGCAATCTCTGCATAAAATGAATCGTTCTTCGCCGCCTTTAAAATATCGCGCGTTGGGCCTCCTTTTGTTCCAACAGGAAAAAGCACATGAACAGGCGGTTTCATTTTCCGCTCAGCAGCCTTTTCAGGTCGTCCTACCCTCACCGCAATTGTTGAGGCAAATTTTGGCATCATCTCAATCCCTGATATCTTTGAAATTAATTCTAAAACATTATTTGTTTCAACAGACTGAGGTGATGAGGGTGATTGAGTGACTGAAAGGGTAGACGAAGGCATATTAGTTTTTGATATTGATTTCGCAGCTCCCGCTCCTGTTGGGGCCGGCTTTGATTCTACCAATAAGGATGTCAGCGAATATATCTGATCAGTGTCATCGATTTCTATACTATTAGTTTCATTTTTCACTGAGTGAACGACTCCTAAACGTTCCAAAATATCTTTTAGTTTTGGATCAGCGTCAGCTAAAAGAATAGAATCTGGTTTGTTACTATTTTGGCGACATGAAGTTAATTTGTCTTTCAATAACAAAATTTCATTAATACTAACTGAATCCCAATAAAATGAATATCGTGGATGAAGGGGAACAAGATATTTCCTGCTGATTTCAAATGCTTCCTTAACTGTAGGAATTGTTAAAAGTGGTTCCTTAATTAATTGAATAATCCTTTGGCTGCCTATTCCCTCTTTTTCTTCTTCTTTCCTTTCAGATAGAAAGCGGGAAGTATCAGAAAAAGAAGAAGGATGACTATGTATCTGTGATGATAATAGCATTGATTTTAATTGTAGTGCCCAAATTTCCTCAACATAGCTGGCAGGAAGCAATTGTGCATTGTTTTCCAAAAAGTCTCCATAGCTTATCAAAATGTCGCCCAAGTAAATTATTTTTTCTACCTTCGGCCAAAACTTTATGGCTTGTTCTGCTGTTGATATGTATAGAACATTTCCATCATCTAATCTAACAAGAGGTGGTTCGATATTATCTACAAGCGCTATTGTAGAGGCTTTTCCAGGTACATCCATTTTAATTTGTGTTCCTACAACTACCGCATGATTCAATAATATCGGTATAGCAGGATGAATTCCAATGGTGGCAAAGCCTGTATTGTAACAGCGTCCATATCTTAATCTGAAACCTCCAATTTTTTTTGTCATGGAAAGCACCGGCCTTCCAGTGATGACCTCAGACATCCTATGGTACACTGCATCCTCATTACCTGTTTGAATTGCTCCCTTTAGATCATTAAGCCAATCCCAACCATCTATCTCTAGTACTTCAACTAGTTTGAGCAACTTTCGACTTCTACCAATAAGACCATCATTCATTACTCTCAAAGCGCCTCCACGCACCCTGTCAGTGGAAATCCTTTTCATACCTCTATGACCAACTACTTCTACCGAATCTGTATCTGCACCATTAAGTTCTACGGGCAAACGAGAGATACATTTTACAACATCTTCATCTAACACCTTGAATTGAAAACTACCAACCTCGCGTTCGTAGATTCTTAATTCTTCTACAAATCTCCCTGTCTCGTCATCGAACGAATCTGCATTATAGCTGCCCAGGCCAACTACTTTTCTTGCATGGTCAGCTATCAACATTGTTAAAGCAGCCTCGGTCCCTCCTGCTGATCGAATGGGGCCTGCGAAAGATATTGAAAGGTATTCATCGCCATTGGAATTTTTTTTTAGTTGTACATCGGCAATCCCTTGTAGCGGCGCAACCGTTACCCCTTCTGTAACTATAGCTAGACTCACACGAACCGCATTATCTAATCTGGTTCTCAAATCTCCATCACCATGTTCTCCCAATGCGATTTCTTCAGCGATTTTTAAAGCAGCTCTCTCTTTTGAGGTATGCGAGAGCAGTTCACGCAATCTGTCAGCAATATCAATATCATGCATTTTTGCTACCCGATCTGACAAGTCGAAGGCAATTTTGGGTTCTACCCTCTCAGATACATCTAACCCTCTTTTACGAGCCTCTCTGCCAACATCGAGGTTTCTCTGCACATTCTCTAAAATGGATTCTTGGTAATTCAGATAGTATTCAGGCAAGATCAGGTTCTTGAGACAAGTACGAGAATCAATAATAATTGTCATGACATAATCCCTTAACCCTCTTTTCTTATGGCTTTGACAATTGAGGATAGCTTCTCATCCCAATTTAGCTCTTTTTCTATCATCGTTCCAATTACAATGATATCGGCGCCTGCCCGCGCAATTTCCTTAGCTGTGGCAACATCACGAATTCCTCCGCCAACAATAAGTATGCCGCTATAGCTTTTTCTTACAGCAGACACCATTTGAGGCCGGACGCTCTCTATAGCTCCAGAACCCGCCTCAAGATACAGAAAGCGCATACCCAAGTATTGCGCTGCCAAAGAATACATCACTGCGATTCCAGATTTAGCATATGGAATTCCCCGAGCCCTTCCCACAAACCATGCGGTCGTTCCCTCGCCTATAATTAAGTAACCGGTGGGTAAGGGTTCTATGTTGTATTTCTTAACAGAAAGCGCTCCTAATGCCTGTGCCTCAGTAATAAAATAAGGATTATCCGAGTTGAGCAGTGAGCTAAAAAGAATAGCATCCGCTGTAGGGCAAACTCCTGTGACATTGCCTGGAAATAATATCACAGGAACCTTGGTTTGAGATTTCACATTGGAAACAATCTGTGTCAGTTCTAATTGATCTATTGCAGAAGATCCGCCTACTAAAATAGCAGAAACGCCAAGTTCTTCAATCCTGGACACGATAGCGGGGCTAGAGAGAAAACTCTCTGAATCAATAAGAGCAAAGCACAGGGTACCATACTTCTCTATCTCCGAGGAAATATAATTTTCAACCTCGTGTTTCGCACCATCTTCTGCGAATCGAGAATCAATCCTTTTCTTCTCATGGCTGCTGTCGGGGATTATTTCAATAATTCCAATTGCTATAATTAATAATATAAAAGTTGTGAAGATTTCGTAATAAAATGACCAGGAACAATGCAATATGACTCACCTCGAATAGTAGTAAGAATTAAGTTAATGTCGCAGCTATACTTATCTG
>JBPCNB010000361.1:0-4201 GCA_051001675.1 Nitrososphaeraceae archaeon
GATAGAGAGCAAGCAAGAATATTTCTTGGGATTAACAAAATAATTGCAGGGGCATTAGAAAGGCGATCTAAATTTTCTTCTTCGCCTGCAATTTATCCATGTCCAGTTTTAAATATCTTTGAATACCCATACGCAATAAGGAATGATAAAGAAGCAAATGGAAAGCAAGAAGAAACAATAACAACCATCTTGGACGTTAGCGATCTATTCGAACTATCAGAAATTGCATTTCAATTAGAATTAGCTTTAGCAAGAGCGCAGATTATCACAAAAATTAATGATACCATATATGAAACAAATTTTGAAACTGGTAAAGTAAGAGATATAGGTTATCACAGTTATCATTTTTTATCAAAAGATGGTCAGCTAGAAGAGAAACTTGCAGAAGTAAAGAGATTCTCAAAAGTTCCGATTAGAAATGTCGAAGATATATACCAAGTATTAACAAACAGACAAATTCTGGATAATGTACTTGATCAAGGATTAGATCAAGAATACCAAAAGCATAAGGATGACATAGTGAATTCTTTATGAGTATAAAGAATAGTATAGTATCAGTAAAGAAGATTTATTCAATGCACAGAATCCTGATATTTCTTTCAGAGAAGACAACATACCACAGAAGCCGTACGCTAAGTGTTCAAATTGTCAAGCATTCGCTAATATCCACTGCATGAATTGTATTAATAATGTATGGTTAGTGTGTGACAAGTCCGATAAGGACAAAACATACCCGACTGCTACTGCAATGTTAGTAGGTAATGCTTTCCATTGATTCCTCTATTACTAACTCCCGAGTATTCTCATTCTGATCAGATACTAAAAAATATAGGATTATCTCTCACAAGTGGTTATGGCAGACTAATTGCAGAGTACTAGACCAACAAAATATTACACAAAATAGAAGCTATGATATAGCAATTTTTTTACCTTTTCTTTGTCATACAATTTCTGCGAATGATTGTTTATATACAATGGTTATTCTATAAAACTTTCATGAATAGGAAACTATTTGTTATGAGAGGCATTGCTGTTGCAGTAATAGCTCTTGTAGGAACAACGATGATTGCTGGAACTCCAAGAGAAGCATTTGCACCTGGCGGTGGTCGGGCCCCTACGGCTATTACAGGTGACAATGTCTATGTAGCATGGTGGACAAATAAGACAGGAAATGATGAAGTAAACTTTAGAGCATCTACCGATGGTGGTGCCACATTTGGAGAGAAGATTAACTTGAGCAATACAACTGATGCTGCTTCTACAAGAACAGAGATAGACTCAGATGCAGATAGCGTGGTGGTCACATGGTGGGAATCAAATCAGACATCTGATGCACCAGTTATGAAAGTAAGTACAGATAATGGTGCAACATTTGGACCTGTGTTGACACTTGCTGCTAATGGGACTTTAGGTGAAGAGGAAGTAGAAGAAGACTAATCATAAAATCAAAAATACTGTTATTAGTTTGCTGCTGAGGAGTACCCTATGAATCTTTTTCGTAGGCTTCACCGCACTTATCAGCTAGTCCATCTAATACTTCCTTTCCCATTTCTTGTGCCCTATTCAACGTAATCAACTGCTGTAGTTTGTGTTGTAGGAAGTTGATGGTATTAATTACGACTACAATCATTAGTTGTATGATCCGGTGTACAGCTGCTGCTTGGAGCTGCTTTTATCGTCAACCTCTCTCAGAAATAATATATCTTTTGATTGTTTCTAAAACAATCTTCAAAATGTTGGCAATATCTCTGACTAATTCTTTAGTTGATGACACTAAGACTTGTCCTTCTAGCCAAGCGACTCTGATCTTACCATTTAAGTTCATTTTTTAACTTTAAGTGCCAATTCTGTGTGCTCGAGTTCACTTCATCGCAGTCGCTCAGCACGAGTTCTTCTTCCATGCATGAGAAATGCTGCGACTGCTACTACCCTTTAATGAGCACAAATTATTATTTTTACTTTTTTATGCATTTTTCACCTTAAACAGAGTTTCTCATTTATTAGAAACCCTGAGTATTATTGCTTGAGCGATTTGCGACAGAGCCCATTAAGGATTCTCTCAACTAGATTTTCTCTTGTTTCAAGATTTGACAGTAAGAAATTTTTGATTCTCATGGTAGTTGTGATTATTACCGTTATGATAGATTCAGAGATAGGTGTTGTTGCTGATTTCATTCCCAAGCAACTCTCTTCGAATGTGGGAATTGCTGCGTTTATAGGTATATCAATAATATTTGCAGTGTCACAATACTTTATCCTAGCTTACGTTAAGCAAAGTAACAAAGAGACTAGGGCCAGAGCACTTCACCTCTATCTAACACACATAATAGTCTCCATTTCGCAGTATATACTAGCGGGAATACTTGCGTTTGTTATCTTGCAAATACTAATATCACAACAGTACAACCTTGCAACACTGTATGTATCTTATGCTATTAGCTATGGACTTTGGATAGTAACTTTGGGACTATTAGCTCGAGCGTTTTTCTCTTGGTATAGAAGGTCTAATAAAAACTTCATGATGTTAATACTTACTCTATCTATGATTGCATACGTAGTCAACGGCGTGACAGGGCTAGCTACCTACCTTGATATGTTGACACAGCAAAAACCAGTAATTTCATCAACCGATATAGCATACTTTCCAGAATTTAGCATTGCTTCTCTTGGAAACCAGATTAAGACCGCCTATCAAATAGCTAATGCAGTTGCATATGTTCTTACATGGATTGGCACTGTTAAGCTGCTATATCCACATGTCAAAAAATTTGGGAAAATCAAGTTCTGGATCGTTATGGGTGCTGCTATGATCTATTATCTTATATCATTTCCTCTTCTTGTTTTAGGATATTATACTCCATCAGCAGATGTAGACGCGATGGCAAATATCCTCATTTTTTCACTTGGTGGAATTTTCGCAGGGATCATATTCGGAGCAGCTTTTTTATCAGTAGCAAAAACTATGAAAAATGAGACTGCTCTCAGAAACCATATGATAATTGCAGCTTATGGTTTGCTACTCTTTTATATTGCTGGATCCGCCTTTGCTGCACAGGCAGCCTATCCACCATATGGACTTGCTTCAGTATCTTTTACTGGGTTATCATGTTATTTGATATTCACAGGACTCTATTCTGCAGCAGTTATAATTTCTCAAGATACAGCCTTGCGCCAATCAATTAGAAGGTCTGTAACGGAGCAATCAAAGTTGCTTGATAGTATAGGGACAGCTCACATGGAACAAGAATTACAGTCAAGGGTTTTAACAATTGCAAAAAAGTTATCAGACAATATGGTCGAAGAGACTGGAGTTGAAGCCTCAATGACAGAAAACGATATCAAAGAGCATATAGAAATGGTAAAGAATGAGATTCTCAAGTCTTAACTCGGTCTGTGCTATTTCAAGTTGGCCGAAGCGATACCAGGTTGACAATAGAACAGAATATAAGGTCAAGAAACACCAGATGAATTCATGGCCATATAGTTAGAAATATGAGTCCCGATACATTATTCTTCACTCCCTTGATCCCCGGTAAACCAACTTTTGGACCATTTATGCTGGAGGTAGACTAGAATATGGAGAAGGTCGACCATGATATAGAAGATAATAGACCAGTTCGGTCTACTGCGGCTACTTTAGATTTACCTTTATTCGTCTACATTATAGAGATTTGAGGTAATAATCCTTACTGTGATTTCATAGAGCTTTTCATATGCATAGACTTGCAGTATAACAATGAGCAATCATGACTTCAGTGGTAGAATTATCTTTTCAACATCATTGTTTGTATCAAATACAGAATATATCTCTATTTCCATCTTTCTATTTTTATTGTGCTCGTTTGGTCATTTCTTGATAGCTTGTAATGGAGGTCTAAAAGAAGATATTTTGGCTTCCAGGGTTAGAAAATACAGATCCATATAGTATATCAGTATATACACTCAGGTCGCCATATACCAAACAATCATACTTTTTAATACTTCGATTATTTATTGATGCTATCTTTCAGCTTTAACTACCATTTGAGATATCCTGAGCAGAAGCTCGAACCTAGCGTCTTAATGGAATATGGTCGGTTCACTTTTTCGTATATATATTATTCATATTCTTATAGTGCTTGGACAATGGAAAATGCTAAGAGAGAACCAACTGGGCAGCAATTAATGACTATAGGCTGCATATAGAGCATTGATCCTATAT
>JBPCNB010000362.1:0-3324 GCA_051001675.1 Nitrososphaeraceae archaeon
CCGTTCCCGAGCCAGATTCTCAAAGCCATTGTTCGCAAAAAAAGGTACCGCATTGCATTGATTATGCCTACAATGCCTCATAAAAGCTACACAACATGTTTTCCTTGCCGCGCAGTGTTATAGTTGCATAATTAAATGAAGGGGATCAAGATTTGGAATATAGATATATTATGGAGGCATAACAAATCAGACTATTTGAAAGACTATGACTATGTAATCTTATGGTTGGACTATTTCAACAAGAATCTTTCGCGAACAAGAGGTCGCAAGCTTAAGAAAGACCAGGCGATATTCGATCCAACATTATCTGATCTGGTAGACGCAGCGAAGGAGTGTGGATATAATCCTCAACAGGAGCAGATAAACGATGGCGCACGACATCCAAGAAGGGCATTCGTAAAGTCCGCCTATATAGCATTGCCAAAAAAAGAGGCTGTTAAAAAGAACACATTAATTCTCAACATCGCGCAAAAAATGAAGAATAAAACTAAATGGTCAAAACATTAGGCAATCATTTGAAAGTCAAGCTCAACTTATACAAGGCGATACGGGATGAATGAGCTAGGAGAAATTTTACACGTCGCAAAAAGCGGTCAGGTAATAGTGAGGCTCAGTTCCCATGCGAGCGACAAAAAGGCAAGTGGTTTGACAGTATTAGACATAAATGGGAGACAGATTGGAAAGATCTTAGAAATATTCGGACCCGTGAGATCCCCCTACGCCTCTGTCCTGCCAAGTAGACAGAAATTGACAGGCATTGTTGGGACTAAGGTTTTCGTGGCAGATGATGGCACCTTTAGAAACACCCGACTGAGCCGCTCTTTTCCTCACAGGCCTAATGATAAGCCTGCAAACCGCCGCCGTCACCGAAGGATAAAGAGGTAATTCTCTACGAATACCAAGGGAGAAAGGTCAAGCGACAAATTGTTTAGATGTGAGAAAGTGACCGGCATGATGTACCTCTTGTTAGGGATCCCTAGGTTTGCGTTCAATTCCTACACATCATAACTCATGGCCTATCTCCTTATAATATTCCCAGAAAGGGTCTCCAATATAGTGCAGGTTATCTATAACATATCCTTTTTCATTCTGAATAGATATTGTACTATCTTCAAGAGCACTACCCACCGCTAAAATTTTTGAGAACTTTACGTCTTTGACTGTTACCAAATCACCCTTCTTAAATGTGTCGAATTTAACTATGCCAGGCCGCATTATCTTAGCACCATTACAAACGAATTTTATTGCTCCCATATCTACTACGACCGACGGGAATGCAGACAAAATTTGTACTGTTCCTAAAAAGGGAACTATTGTCTCAGCGTCGGTCTGCACTGCTGTAAAAACTTTAGTGCTGACAATCCTCTGACCATTGTCTAGATCGTATGATGTGAAGTTTTTTTCGTTTTCTAAATTCTGAGCTGCAGGTGGCCATTTTTTGCGAATAATATCCTTAATTGTTGAGGTGTCTCTTTTCGAAAGGATTGATTTCTTCATTTCCCGCTTTCTATTATCTCACTTTGAAGCAGATGCTCTATTATGGATTTTCTCAGTTTCACTTCGGTCTTGGAGCGGAGTATACTCACAGCCCATCGGTCCACAATATCTTCCTACGTAAAGTGCCTTGGGTCTGTAAAGTGCTGGTTTAGGTGCGGCCTCGGCAAATTTTTCTTCAATTATATGGGAAGACCAACCTGCTATTCTAGAAATTGCAAAAATCGGCGTATTTAGATCCGTCGGTATATCCATATCGTGATATAACGAAGCACTATAAAGATCAACGTTGGGGTATATTGCCTGTTTTCGCTGATCCATCATGTATTGTTCAGTTATCCTCTCTACTTTTTCGGTAATTTCAAACCAGTGACTTTTTTTGCGAGCCGACAAAATCTTTGATAGTCTTGAAAGCACTTCTGACCTAGGATCGGTGGTTTTATAGACTGCGTGCCCCATGCCCATTATCCTCCCTCCTGTGTCAAGGCGGTTTTTTACCCATTTTTCTACATTCTTAATATCGCCGATCTCAAGGAGCATCTTCATTACTTGGACGTTTGCACCGCCATGTAATTCGCCAGACAGGGCACCGATTGCACCTCCAATACAGGAATACATATGTGCTCTTGTAGAGGCAATTTCTCTTGCAGCGAAGGTTGATGCATTAAAACTGTGTTCTGCATGCAAGATAAGACAGATATCGAATATTTTTGCTTCTTCTGCAAGCGGTTTAGTACCCCTTAACATATACAGAAAATTAGCCGCATGTGTTTCTTCGGTTGCGGGAGACACTATTTCTTTGTTATTTCTAATCCGTTCCCATGCCGCAACTATTGTGGGAATCTTGGATATCAAATTAATGGCTCGGTTAATGTTGACATCCTTACCGTCGTCGTCAAGATTAGAGTCATAGTCTGCAAGTTCGCAGATACTTGCTTGGAGTACGTCCATAGGCCTTGCAGTTAGCAGACGGTTTTTCAGGCTTGTTACGAGACGTTGGGGAATGGTTCTGGCGTCTCGAAGTCTCGTAGAAAATTCATCTAACTGACCGTCGTGGGGAAGCTCTCCGAAAAGCAACAGGTATGACGTTTCTTCAAACGTTGAATGATTAACGAGGTCGAGAATGTCGTATCCACGATATATCAGTTTGCCATTATTACCATCGATTGAACAGATCTTCGTATCGGCCACTTCGATGTTCCGTAAACCAATGTTCCTCGCATCCATCTAGATTCATAGTTGCGTTGATACTAAATATATAAATTGACGTACAAGTTTGGGTCGTTAGGGGTTATCATAGCTAATTTAGCTAACAAATATTGCGATTCGCTTAACTTGACCTAGTGGCTCCCCCCATACCACTACAATATCAGCTGGCAGGGTATTGTCAATCTAAAAGTTTAGAGAACAGAAAATTCAGGCTGCGCGAAGTAATCCGGAGAAATGTTTGATGCTCACGAGAATGAGGCAAATTAAATAGTAAATAGATGAATTTAGTCTTCATATGACAGAAAAGCGATGACACGCACCTTTTCTGCCGCAAGAAGATATCGATCGACCCCTCCCCTCGATCACCAAACCACTCCTTCCATTATATGGCTATTTGGCGGGCAGTAAATCCTCGCGTAAATCGTTTTTTGTTATCGTCAGAAGATCGATCCCGTCACCGCTTGAGGAATCTCGTTGTATGGATGACTTTATAGCTTTGATCACTAGGTTCCTGGCTTTCTCTTCAGGCATACCCTGAGTATATTCTGCGTCCATTACTCCAAGCGCCATTTCTGCTCCAGAACCCACAGCCGCGTAATCATCGGGTAGTACCGAACCAAG
>JBPCNB010000363.1:0-1307 GCA_051001675.1 Nitrososphaeraceae archaeon
AATACTCCAAAGGCTGATGAAGCTAATCTATAGTATTATGGTAGCATTATGATTTTTCTACCATTCATTGTAGATTTTGTTAATTATTTACCGTTTAATTGAAAAGATTGATATTACAAGTTATTTGTAAGATGGTAATGGCTAAATGCTCAAAATGTGGAGCTGATATAACTTCAACCGGCTACGACACTGAAGAATTAAAACTCCCTAATGAGGCTACTGGATACTTGGTTTCATGCAAGCAATGTAAAACCATTCTTGGAATAGTCCAAGAGAAATAACGCTAATAATAGCATCGGGAATAATGTCTTAACTAGTCAATGATATACTTATGAAAACACCACTTCCTACTGAAGGTCAACAATCAAGAGAATCGATACCACAAATCAATGCAGGCGCAAAAGAAAAAATGAGATTAGAAAAACTGGCTATCATATAGGTAAGAGAGCTTCAATTGGACTCAATCGGAGATGGAAATAGATGCCTCCAAATGCAAATGAACGTGTAGAATTATTATCACATCTGATTTTCTGAATTATTTGAACAAGATCAATATTTCTTCTACCATTTCCTTCAAGTCTAATACAACTTCTATTTGTACAATTCTGGGACTCATTGCAAAAGGTAGCTGTACTGCCATTTTACATGTTGCAGTTAATTTTCATTATAGGCTTTTTTAATACTCATGAAGTAAATAAAACAACCGTATTTCAGGATGTTTGTCTAGACCTGGATTCTACAATATAATCTAAGGAGAGAAGTAGTCATCTTTTCCTTAGTCTGCCATGATTGTCTTGCTTACTTGAGATCAGACTCTTTTTCCCTCTTCCTTTTGTTTCTGAACAAGGGTCTTTCCTCTCGGAAATATTTCTCTCTTCAATACATCCCACTCTATAGATATTCTTCCAGGTCCTGTCAATAGGAGAGTTATGCATACTGCTATTAACAACAGTTCGAGTTCATATCCTCCTACTAAGCCTTTTGATATCTTGACAAGAAGAGTAGCTCCAATCATATCTATAATAAAAAGGGCAGCAGTTATTCTTGTTACTACACCCACAAGCAGAAATATTCCACCAATAACTTCTAACAGACCAATAGGAAGTGCAAGTTCAGGAGGAAGCCCTATACTACCAAAAAAACCTTGAGTGCCTGCAACGTTTTCGAACTTTGGTAATCCATGCGCGATAAACGTGATTCCAGCCAGAATCCTTATTGGAAGAGGTCCAAACATAGACAATCTTTTTGAGACCATTGTAGCTAAATTAGAACCAGCTGTATTTCATTAATTAAATAGGTTACAGGAC
>JBPCNB010000364.1:0-6437 GCA_051001675.1 Nitrososphaeraceae archaeon
CCTTTCATATACTAAAGTATTAAGCTAAAATATCAAAAACCCACGACGAGTAGGACCTGACTTCCAGTCAGAGCGAGGCATTATTACAACGCCAACACAACACCAATTAAAATGTGACACCTATGAACATCGTGAAATGGGTGCTCCCTACATTATGTTATTGAACCGTCAAGATTCCCTTCATATAAGGATGAACAGCACAGAAATACGTGTATTCACCTGGTTGCAAGTCAGTAGTCACGATTTCAGCAGAGTCTCCAGCATTTATGATGCTTGTATCAAATAGCTTTCCCATATTAGGATCCGTAGCATCATTGCCATTAGTGACGGTATGTGGCGTTGTATCCTTATTCTCTACTGCTATTGTATCTCCTACCGTTACTGTAAGTGGATCAGGTTCATATGCAGGATTTCCTTGTACTGATGCGCCTTGAGGGATGGTAAGTGTTGCTGCTGGTGGACCTGAAGCTGCAGGCTGGCCAGCGGCGGTCGTGGAAGCATTGCCACCTGTTGCATTACTTTTCGTGCCGTTACCGTCGCTACTTCCCGCAGAAGGTGCGGTGGTATTTGTCTTCTGAGGCTCATTACCTGCAGATTGTACTCCGTCGCCAGGTTCAGGTGAAGCGGCCGGAGCGCTAGTTGCGGTGTCAGTTGGTGGCTCTCTTGACACATATGTCATTATTCCCGGTTCAGGTGTTACTAAACTAAATGCGTAATAACATAGAATCCCGGTTACTGCTCCTATGCCCAAAATAGTTCCGAAAGCAACTTTCCCAGTAGAGCCCATAGTATTACATTTTTTGTTGCATGCTACTTATATTAATTCCTTCAACATTCAGAAAATAGAAGAAAGGTCCACTTAAATGGGAACATCTGGATACATGAATGCCCCAACTAAAGCAAAGTTGTTAGAACGTAGTGGATAGTTTAACCTGCGTTAAGTTTACAAATGCGAAGTAACATGAAGATAATGACGTGAAAAAACTTACCATCGCATTTACCGTTTTTGTAATTATGCTATTTGCAGGTATTTTTATCATGATGCAACCAGACAAGGTTGGTATAGCAGCAATAGTTCAACAAGATGAGTATACGCTGAAATCTATTGTAAGGGTGGGTGCGTATCTTACTATTATTGGGTTGGTTGGGCTTGCTGTATTGGGATTTGTAATCTCATCGCCTAAGACTGGAGATGGAAATGAAAAACAAGACGAGAACAATGAAAAAGAAATACAAGACCAAAATCAAACTAAACTAAAAAAATAAAAGCAATATTTCCAAAGCCAAGATTGGAACTACACGTAGTAGAGGGCGATATCCCGTAATATCATCTTAAAGATGGAGCGATCATTAAAATAGGGTGGATAATTAATTGCTGACCATTCATTTGAGCTAACTCTCTGTAACGCTAACTTTTAGCATTTTTGCTTTACCATAGTCTAGGGGGGCATCAGCAGAATCAGTATTGAGTGCTGCTATCTTGTCCACAACCTCGTCCATTCCTGCGACGACTTTTCCAAAAACAGTGTATTGTCCGTCAAGGAACTTGGAATCTTTCAAAACTATAAAGAATTGGGAGCCAGCGCTGTCCGGGTCCTTTGATCTTGCCATTGATAAAACCGCCCGAGAGTGAGACCTTTTATTAAATTCTGCCTTGATATTCCAGCCTGGGCCACCTGTTCCCCATTTACTTCTATTAGAAGCATCTTTTGACTCTGGATCGCCTCCCTGTATTACAAATCCAGGTACTATTCTATGGAATAGGGATGTGTCATAAAAGCCATTTTTTGCTAATTTCGTAAAATTTTCGACGGTCTGGGGTGCAACGTCTGAGTATAAGTCTATTTCAATATCGCCAAAACTTGTTGTAATGGTTCCTACAGATTTCATGATCACCACCTGTCTAACCGGTATATATTTAATAGGAACAAAGGATGATTTTTGTCCGTATCAATGGAGCCGCTTTTCCTCTATCGTTATTGTGATCACTTCTCTTAGCCCTCTTGACCCTTTTTTGTGATTTAGTCAGCATTAGGTATTGACGGTAGTGATGTGACGGTATTGATTTATGTATGATTTCATAACGGAAGTACTCTCCCCAAAGCTTTTATTTCGAGTACCGATCCACAGTAACTCTTGAATGGGCAAGCGTAGCAATAAACAAAAGTGCAGTCTTTGTAGTGGTGACATTACATTTACCTACAAGCCCATGGAGCAGTGGAAAATATCAGGCAGCTTATGTGGAACATGCTATGGAAAAAAATTGACCGATCATTATTTTTCTTCTGCTGATGAGTTGGCCAAGAGGAAGCGATAATTAAGAACTGATAGTAGAATTGAAAGCTTGTCTCAAAAAGGTATAAACAGAAATTAGAGATTAATAATGGTTATTGGGTTAATCAATAGAATAGGTCTGGCGTATTTTGAAATTTGGGGAATTCTTGGTTTTGTCCCAAAATCAAAAAGAAGAAAGGAGGAGAACTAACGATACGATTTTTGCTTTCTACGTCGAGCACCAGGTCCTCCAAATTTCTTGGATTCACTTTGCCTCGGATCTCCTGATAAAAGATGCCTATCAAATTCTATAATTTTCCTCCGGATTTCCTCTCTTACTGACTTCGTTAAAGGATGATCTTTCGGATCCCTTCCACCCTTTCCTTCACCTGCCAAAGCCTTAGAAATCGCTACAGCAGACGCAAAAGCCTGACCCATAAACCCGCCGCCTTGAACTTTGACATTCACATCCACTCTGTTTCTGATTTCTCCAAGGAGATTGATGGGAGTTAATATCATCTCTTTGGCTACCCTAGGTTCCAAAACTTCTGCAGGAATATTATTAATTCGTACCTTGCCATTTCCTTTAGAAATTGTAGCTAAAGCTCGACAAGTTTTTCTCTGTGCAGGATAGAGGTCTATTTTATTCATTATTGTCACTCTTCTTATCCTTGTCTGTATTTACTTCTTGCGAGGGCGCTGTTGACTCTTGCCCTTTTTGCCCTCCTTTGGTTTTCGTTTCGGCCTTCTGAATTTGTGGTTGTTGCCGTACCTCCTTTTGCAAAACTCCTTTCCACCCGATTTGTTTTGCAACATCTCCCACTGAAATATATTTTGCCGGAGGTCTCGTAATCTTGGAGTCCTCAAAAGACTCTGCTTTCTTGTTCATGAATTGATCTGGTATTCCGATATACACCCTAAGGCGCTTGAATGCTTCAATACCACTTGTTTTTGTCTTGGGAACCATTCCTCTTACCATCTTTGTCAACATCGTATCTGGCCTTCTAGGATGAAAGGGTCCATGAATAGGATTAGTTACCGAGTTGATTTCCAAAAACTCTTTGTAGAGGTCGATTGTCTTGTATCTATTCCCCGATAACATTGCTTTCTCTGAGTTAACAATTGTAACTCTATTTCCTTTGAGTAACAATTTTGAAACATGTGAGCACATCCGACCCGCTATGCAACCAGTTGCGTCAACTAATATTTCATTTCTATGTCTTTGTTGCGAATTCTCCGTCCTACTTAGTTGCTGACGCTGTCCATTTTTATCCAATTACACGCACACCTCTTCCATCTGGATATTGCTCTACAAAGTTGTTCAGGCTAAGGAGCTTCCCTCCACACGCCGTTATTTTCTTTGCTGCAGATCCTGATATTGTAACTGCGCAAACTGTCAACTTGTGACCGATTTCTCCAAAGCCTAGTACCTTGCCTGGAACAATAATGACTTGTCCATCGTCTGTTTTACTAGCCAACGTAGTGATGTTAACTTCTCTTCTGTTACGCCTTGGACGAGATAGCTCGTGTTCTAGTACTCGCCAAATTGGAGCCTTATTCTTTTTAAAGGCTCGACGAAGCGTCCAAATATTATCTTGAATTAACGAGTTAGCATACATTTTCTCAGTCTCTCCGATTTAATTTCTTAGATATTCATTCATATACTGCCCCAAAATAAATGTACGCGACTACTTTCAATTGTATAGATACTACCCAACTAACCAAATGCCCTAACTATCTTGATTTCCCTTTCTCGCCTGGCAATTATGTGATAATGTAGAACATCAGGTTTTATTGTCAGTCTCGTTACTTTTACTACCTCGATGTACTCCTAGGCCGTGAACTGCATGACCAAAATTTTTAATTTTTGCATTTAACATATCAGAAGCTGCCAAGATTACCTCGTGTGGCTTTAGTGCCCGGTTTGTTTCAATTATTAGTATGGCTTCATTTTCATCGTCTCCATCCTTTACGATGGCAGCTGAGGTTGGTTGCCATTTTGCGTGACTTTTGCCATTTCCTAACCTGGCATAAGCTTCAAACTTTATCTTTTGGCCTGGAGCAAGCGTAATAATTGGAATATCATCACTTACAGGCTTTACCTCCTCATCTTCAGATCTAAGCTCCCCTGAGGTTACTATTCTTGTTCTCTCAGGTGCTTCCGCATCCAATACTAGCAGGACCCTGCATTTCGAACATCCTAGTGTGCTTTTGCAATCACAATCGTGTGGCATCACAAATCGCTTAAGATCTGTATGCAACGGAATCATCCCAAGCCTATGTGCCACGGCTTCATCATGAACTACAGAAGAATTTTCTATCATAACAACATCATCTATAGCCAAAGTTGGGACTTCGCTAATCGCAAGTCTTCTAAGAGCATTAAGATATTCCCTAGGAACATTCTTAAATTTGACACTTATGCTTTCATCGCCTCTCTCAATAAGCTCTACTGAAGGAGAATTCAATACTTTGGAGGATTTGTTCAAAGCCTCCTAAAAATGTACTGAGAAAAATGTAGGATTTCAATTGAGTTAGAAAATATTTAGAATGAAGACAAACTAAAACTTCATGAGCAGCTGGAAGTTGTGCTAACTCTTACCTTGTGCACTTTGTAAAAAATGTCTGTCAGAGAACATTGTCTCAGTTCGAACTACAAAGCGAAGCAGAACTTGTTATAAATTATCCAAACGCATGATTATATCATTTAACCAAGATGCAAGGATAGTAACTTCACCATGCACCTGGTATATTATTACATGGAAATTAGTTGACAATATATATTATTATTTATATCGCTGCTGGCAGATCACGTTCTGATATAAAACTATGCACAGATCAGCTCTATTAGTTTTAGCTTTGCTAGTGGGCATTGCAGCTTTGTTTTCGGTCAATTTGGTGTCAAATGATGCGACTGCATTCCATCTTCCAGAAAGTGAGGCCCCTACTGACTATAAGGAGGGTGAGCCAGCAGTAAAATATCATTGTTTTGAACAAAATGAGGACGGAAGTTATAACAAAACAGCAGATGGAAGCTTGATACCTTGTCCTATAGACCATGGTGACAATTCCTGGATGCTTACATCTTCAGCTCTCGTGCTGATGATGACGCCAGCTGGCTTGGCAATGTTTTATGGCGGTTTATCAAGGCAAAAGAACGCTGTAAGCACGCTTCATATGGTTTTCATTACTACAGGTGTAATTGCGATACAATTTGTTCTCTGGGGATACAGTTTAGCTTTCGGACCTGATGCTGGCGGGTATGGATTCATAGGGACTTTTGACTGGGCTGGTCTGAACAACGTACTGCATGATGTTCCATCAAATGCATACGCCATCACAATTCCTCATCAGACCTTTATGGTGTTCCAGATGATGTTCGCAATTATCACTCCGGCGCTAATTGTAGCGTCATTAGCAGAGAGAATGAAGTTCAGTGCGTTCATAATCTTCATAGTCTTGTGGTCAACATTCGTCTATGACTTTGCAGCTCACTGGACTTGGCAGATAGCCACGGAGAATTATGGGGCTAATCCTGACTATTGTGGATTCGGATGGACCGGATGTTTAGGGTCGCTTGACTTCGCAGGGGGAACAGTCATCCACATTACATCTGGATGGGCAGGACTGGTTATAGCACTGATGCTTGGACGCAGACTGGGCTATGGCAAGGTTGCAATGGAGCCTCACAACATATCTTTGGTTGTCCTAGGAGCAGCGTTACTGTGGGTAGGATGGTTTGGCTTCAATGCTGGCTCAGCAGGAGCCGCAGCACCAAATGCAACGAGCGCATTTGTAGCGACACAGGTTGCCACTGGTACGGCAGCAGTAACTTGGGCCCTGATATCATGGGCACATACTGGTAGACCTTCAACAGTAGGGGCAGCGTCTGGTGCAGTCGCAGGGCTTGTTGCTATCACGCCTGCCTCGGGATTTGTATCACCAATGTCTGCACTCGTAATTGGTATCGTAGCCGCTGTAGTATGCTATGCAGCACTAATCTTCAAGAACAAGAGGAAATGGGATGATGCGCTTGACACATGGGCAGTACATGGTATCGGGGGTCTTGCAGGAGCTCTCCTCACAGGTATATTCGCTGAGAAAAGGTTCACAGATTGGGGAGACAACGGACTTGCCTTTGGAAACCCGGCGCAGCTTTACGA
>JBPCNB010000365.1:0-3448 GCA_051001675.1 Nitrososphaeraceae archaeon
GAGCTACGGGAGAAATAATACCAACTAAATATTTCGACATTTTGAAAAATGCATATCAGCATAGTTATGGAAATTTGTCTTCTACGGATCGTCAGGTTAGTGCTACCTGATACATGATGAAATGAACTTCTAAAATCTGGTTAACCGAGCCAACATTTTCTTGTTCAAGTTATTCTCTTCTTAACGAATTCTCGGGCCAGTATCCGATACAGTGTATGGGTGGCAAGCGCCCCTTCCCTGAAGTCATTTGATCTTGCAGAAACCTCTACCATATCCATTCCGATCAGGTTTGCAGTTTTATGTATGCTCTTCAAGACACGAACTACCTCAAAAGGAGATAACCCAAAAGGCTCAGGAGTCCCCGTGCAAGGAACAAAGGGGAGATCATAGACATCAATATCAAATGAGATGTAAATTTTTCTGCTCTGTGTAAGCTTATTCAGGCGAAGAAGCAGAGGCTCTACATTATCGTGCAAGGACCATGCGTCAAAGGTCGTCACCCCGCTATTCTGGGCAGTTAGATTTTCCTCCTTGTCGCTTTGTCGTATTCCAATCTGTATTAGATCTTTTCCTTTAATATGGCCTTCGTTAATGAGATGAAAAAAAGGGGTTGTGTGACATATTTTCATATTATCGAATTCTTTTTTCATATCTCTGTGAGCATCAAAATGAATAATCATTGGTTCTTCTCTCGCCAATGCTTTTATTGTATAGTATGAGAGAGTATGTTCACCGCCAATAAGCAATGGAATTTTTCCCTCATCGTAGTATAATGCTTTGGTTACCCTAGGGATAGACTTATCCAGAAATGATATAACTGATGGAATTATATTCATTTTCTTCTGCATGTTTTCTTTTTCCTCAGTATTGCCGTAATTCTTGCCTTCGGCTTGTCGTACTAAATTACGAAAACGAGGCAGCTTGAGATCCCCCAGATCAAATATCTTTGCAATTTGAGAGATATCTGTGCCTTCTTCGAAGATCAAAGTCTCTATTTGGCGAGCAGAAGTCACCCTGGTGGCTTCAGGACCCCTTCTCGTTCCTTTTCCAAAACTTGTGGTAATGTCGAGAGGTACACCATATAAAACGATCTCGGAATTCCTAAATGAGATTTTATCAGGAACGTCTGCAAAACTAGTTTTGGCTTCAGTTCTTTCAGGGATCGTAAACAATGACTCTATCAAATGGAGAACGTCATTCAATCTTGATGATATCAGATTAGAGAAAGCGGTATTTAATTCCACTACGAATCCATAGTTAGGAAAAAAATTCGAATCCCGCTGCCGGGGTAATTTAAAAGTATTTCAATTCCTGCTATTAGTTCTGCGACCTTTGGATTTTCCAAAGTTAGGTTTGCAGAGGTATTGGTACTAGCAGCTTAAATCTTTGTCGTGAGGAATACTGGTTCTTTTGAAAAAGTGGAGTTCTGGATATTTTACGACGTACCTACAGATTACTTCAAAAAAGAATTGCAAGGATAAAGCAACTGAATAATTGAGCTCCGTCACAAGTTAAGCCTTAAAAGGAGTGGCTGTGTAGGGGCTCTGTTAACTTAGCAGCAATTTTTGTCTTTTTAACTTCTCTATTTGTTGAATTGCCTTATTTACATCAAATTACAGTTTCTTTATTTTTACATATCCACTCTTGGTTAGCAAATAATGCAAGAAATCTCCGTCTTTTACGCCTTTTACGCTCAGTTTCTCTCTAACTTTCTTGGGAATAGTAACTCTTCCCCCCCCCTTTAATATCCTAGAGTTCTCCAAGGACCTTATCTGTACTCATAATAGTAACATCAGTACGCATGAATAAATCCGTTAAGTTAACAGAGCCGTGTAGGCCATGTAAGCTTTACAAGGTGCGTTTTGTAATAAATTGATGTAATATTAACAAATATCGATCTGGTAGATGGTAATGCAAGACTGCTGCAATGAACCTCTCTCGAAGGATAAAGGGGGGATAAGACATCCAGCACATGATACTACTTCTCCAGAGCAAAAAAGGTTAGGAAGCTGAGACATAGCTTAAAAGAACGTTGTAGTTGCAATTTATGATCAACGTAACCGAAGGAAAAGCGACAATAGAGGAGAAAAAATGCAGGTGTGATCTCTTGGAGAAAATAAGAAGGAAAAATCCTGATGCCATTTTGAAAAATATATAAATCATGAAATATTCACAGCATTGGAAAAGAAACACGAAACTGAAGGACAGCCTCTTACAAATCACATCAAGATATTCTCCATATCTGGAATCGAACTGGGCTAACAAGAAGATACCAGTTTTATTATTCATTTTTTGTGCAGCATGTATCGTAAGGTTAATTCCGGAATTAGTCGCATATCCAGATCCCATAGGGTCTGATGTTGTAAATTACTATATACCGGTATTGGAGGATTTCGGAACGTCGTGGCCTAAAGTTTTCCAACAATTTCCCATTTATGTCTCAATTCTTCATTTGATAAAAATCGTTACAGGATTTACTTCCCATATAACAGTAATAACATTCGCTGTTGTAATGTTTGGTGTCTTCTCGATATCACTGTTTTTCTTTACCCAAAGGCTGTTGCACCTCAGCAGGTGGCAGGGCGTTTTCATTGCACTCTTTGTTATTCTGCAAATTGCCGTATTAAGAACTGCCATGAATAATCATCGGGACATATTTGCTCTTTCTACTATGTTATTAACTATCTCATTGATTTACAGGGAAAAGGGTAGTAACGGTATAAAATGGCCCACCCTTATGATAGCCGTAGTCCTCACAGTAGCAACTGTTTGTAGTGATGGAATGATCGGATTGTTGTTGGTTGTTACTTTAGTTGTTTATTCAGTTATTACTATGAAGAAGATAATAATAATATGTGCGTTGGTAGCGATTAGTTTCCTGGCTTATGCTGTGTCGCTACAAGATAACCCTATCCGCGAAAACATTGAAGCAAATTCGAACTACTTCTCCCAATCGGTTCCACCTATTAGGGTATCTTATGAACCACTGAACTTACTACTAATCTTTGTCATCATAAATGGTTTTCTTATTCCCACAGGAATAATTGGGATAAGAAAATTAAAAAATAATTTACTAACTATTCCATTGCTTGTTTGCATTCCTTTATCTTTTTCATGGATTGTGTTTCCCGATAATCCAGCCTTGGTCCCCCACAGGTGGACTGTCCTTTTTGGAGTCTTTTTATCAATTTTTGCTGCCTATGGGATAATACATCTAGCCCGCAGACTACATTCCGTAAAAAAGAAAGCGGCTATACTTTCTGGTGTTATTGCAATATCTGTTATTTTTGGATTTGCATACACAACTCTGCCAAGAGATGAGTCATTCATATATTATGGTGCTCCCGAGAGTCAGTTGAGGATTTTTTTTGGTATTGCGATGCAGCCAGATAGAGAGCAAAACAACAATCTCAAATCCGCCATATCCTGGATAAATGAAAATACAGAA
>JBPCNB010000366.1:0-1000 GCA_051001675.1 Nitrososphaeraceae archaeon
CTACTCTGTTACTGTGTCAGCTCATGGAACAGCTATTCAACATATGGCAGCAGAAACAAATCAAACATTAGCAACATCTTCATAAATAATAATAAAAGTATCTATAGTAGTAGGTTTTGGTTAATGATGTGCTCAAATATGCTTTGGGCAAAATCACTATTTATACTTAGAAACTATTCTGGCCACATTATTTTTGTTTATTAATTTGTAAGTGCGAGGTCTTATATGTTGACGATTTGTTGTTATTAGTTTTCTGATTCTGAGCCTGTTGAGATGCCATGAAATAGTAGATGGCGCTTTTTCAGCGTGATTAACAATATCATTAAAAGTGGATTGACCTTGCTTCAGCAAGAATTGTACAATCCTTCTCTCAGTATTATTTCTGAGATTTGCTAGAATTTGCAATTCTGTAGTCTTGATATTTTTGGGATAATAACTCGTTACTCTTGAATTGCTACTCCTATTAACTATTACACGTCTTGACTTCTCTAGTTTTTTCAAGGTATAGGAAAGTGAACCATTTGATAAGCCTGTAAGTCTCAAAAGCTTTCTGTATCTTACTCCTGGATCTGTGCGGATATGTTCCAAAATCTTTGGATAGATTTCCTTATCTTTGATGGTCATTTGTTTATTCTCATTGTTGTTGATATCTACCTACTACCTATTCGTATAATGATAATATCATAAATAAAAATTCCTTCCTTAACTTTTCAGTTTATGACAAAATGAAGAAATCCAGAGAAATATACCAGCTACGGTTCGTAATTGTAAATGGAACAATCGGCGATAAAAGTATTGATCTAATAATCTTATTAAGTGAATCCTATGTTATCAAGACAAATGCCAGTTTACAATTGTAAACATCTGTCCTTATACATGTAAGCATCTATTTACAAAGTATGATAAAAGGCATAGTAAAAAGTAAAATGGTTATTGAAGAAGAATACAAGCCTGACTCTATGAAACATGGCAATAACCATGCAAATAGTAACCATGACAA
>JBPCNB010000367.1:0-5211 GCA_051001675.1 Nitrososphaeraceae archaeon
AGACTCGATTCGATCCGCTATGCTAACCATGCGAAGAAAGAAGAAGACTTTCGCACAGAAAGAATGGAAGATTACCTAGAAGTCACATACGAACTAATTCAGTACAAAGGATACGCTACAACCATAGACATTTCAGAATACCTCAATGTTAGCTCTCCAAGTGTAACCAAGATGGTACAGAAACTAAACGACAGTGGACATCTAAATTACGAGAAGTACAGAGGAATACAGCTTACAGACAAAGGAACTCTTGTAGCGAAGAATATTCGTGAGAGACATGGTTTGCTCGCAGAATTCCTACAAATTATTGGTGTAGATGAAGATACTGCTAACAAAGACGCTGAAGGCATGGAACATCATTTACAACCCAAGACTCTTAGGAAACTGGAACACTTCATAAAAGATATAAAACAAAGAAGGGAAATAAAGTCGAGGTAAAGGAACGGTTACTGCATACTTTAGAAACTGTCTGGGTCCCTTATGTAATAAGTATAGTGGGGGAAATACAAAATAAATGTGCAATAAAAACTTAAGGGAGGTACCATAAGTCGATATTCATAGCTGTTTATACTGCAACCAGCAATTAAGGTAGATGAAGTAAGCAAAACTTGAGGAAGGTCATAGGAATGATGAAAACCGCTAAAACAAATTTCAAATTGGGGCATGAAGGTTAGGAAAATTAGGTTCACACTAACTAAGACCAAGAAGAATTTCCTGTCATCTGTTTTTCATTTAGCACGAATAAATAAATTTCTACCATTATCAACTAATAAGATCTTACAATAATAAATGATGCTTCTGCTCTAGTAAGAAGCTCTCCACGTACAAACAATGGTGATTGCTAGGATTTTTTGATCTTCTTTAAGAACTTTTCAAATTCATTTTCAAAATACGGTGATAGTGTCTTCTTGCTTTCAGGGTGTTGTATTATATAATTCTCTGATAAATATGATAGTACAGTCAATAATGCGGCAGAAGAATGGCTAAATGTTGCTTCGTACATTTGAAAAATCGTCATGATCTCTCTGTTGAGATTCTTTACCTTCTTTTCATCTTGATCGTTTGCTGTGCGACCACCAGTATAGTTCGCATCGCCGTTGCCTTGTCTGCTAATACTGGCGTCGCCGGTATTTTCGGTGATCATGATTGATTCTTATTAACCCGATATGGTTGACTAACAGATATCCTAGAATGATGTGCCTGAAAGAAACCAGTTTTCTCTAGAATTTTCGCTATACACAATCATAACGTGCTCAGGCTTTGTTCCTAAAATTTGGACAGCTGCATTGGTTATTGCTTTCGCAAATTCTTCTTTTTGCTCCTTACTTCTTCCAGGATACATGGAGACCGAAATTAGTGGCATGGATATTAGTTAGTAGTATGCATAATAAATCTATAGCATATCTTTGCTGCATCAATATGATAATAAACACACTACTAAAGGATCTTTATTCGCAGTTCATTCATTTATAAGGATGGAACCTTTATCTGTAAAGAATTACAAAGCTAGCGGAAATCAATGCACTTGTTATCGCACCAAGAAAATTAACTACATTATTATCAATAACAGATATTCCTTTTACATGAATCATGGATTTGTTACAATGTATCACTTTGTTTTCTAGGCATTTTTTACAATTGACACATCTATATTTTGCTTGAATAGTTGCTCCAAAAAAACTATCGAGATTAGTGGCAAGCACTCCTCCAACAAGCGCTGCTATAATAATAGTAGAGATTTGTGAAATTTCATTATTTGATAACCATATACCACAGATACTTCCTATTGCCAGTGAGGATATAATCGCAACAATTTCTCCTTGGAGAGTAATACCTCCAGATAGGCCCCTCTCGATCTCCTTTCCTGTCAGTATTGAGCGGGGTTTTGCTTTACTAAGCAATCCTAATTCTGTTGCTAAGGTATCAGACAACGCAAAACTAATAGATCCTACAAAAGACAGCATTAAGATTGGACTGCGATCCGATAGATAATATATGATGGCTATGCTTGCTAATGGCAGACCATTTGCCAATACACTCTTCCAATTCCTTGCATCATCATTCTCTTGTGCTGCTCCCAGATTCTGCTTCTCTTTATGTTTGTACTTGGTGAAGACTGAAGCAGTAACAAAAAATAAAAGCAAAATAATAAACCACGAAATTTCGCCAAAATATAGTATGGTAAACCCTATAGGTATCGCGGTTAGAACACCGGACTTATCTATCACCTTTATCTTGTAAGCAAAGATGGATATAGCTATCAAAAGAGAAATCCATAGCAGGGATTGTTCTAAAGTAAGCATTAATCGGTATCAAGCCTAGTTATTATGATAAAATGATCTTCTGGCTCTGTGTATCAAGATAATAATATCGTAACAAGACATACTAGTAATATAAACTGTCGTCGACAAGACACAAAAGCTTCAGGCTACCGTTGGACAAATGACGTATTAAAGGATTCAACTAAATTATCTTTGTAACGCACAATAAAAAAGAGTCCAGAGTACTGTGATAGGATTTTCACGCTTATTGTAATCTCAGATAATGTACTATCGTCTTTTCACAACACCAATATTATACTAAAATCCCTTACTTCGATACAATGAATCTCGTTGCAAAGCATCAAAATCCTTTACTAGAACCGCAAAATTCATGATTTACAAATAAAATCCGTTCTTATTTATACGTGCATTTTACTAAGTTTTTTGACTGCCTAGTAAGTAAAATTGGACAATGACGGATTTCTTCTAAAATTTTCTAGTCAAGAAGATAACCGTCCTCTTACAAGGGTAGTCCTTCTTTCTATAGACTATTAATCTCTTTGACACCAGTTGTTAGCGGCAAAACGAAGCGGCTCGAAGATTGACGTAACGAAGTTCTAAATAACCTAATTGACCTAACCTTCCTCTTCATTCTAATTACCTGGATATCTTCTTTGCTTGATGAGGTGTTATCATTATTTAATTCCTACTACCCGAAATTTGTATTGTTCACGGTAGATTTGACGATAGAATTGAGTAAAGCTTGCAGCGGCATCATGTGTGGCAAAAACAAGTCTTAAACCTTCTGGCGTAACCCTTTTACCATATATGTTGACTACTTCTACAAGATATGATTGCGGTAGTTTTCTAGCTTGCTTTAACGTTATGAATACAGTGACAAGTAAAAAGATTATTGCGCAGCAGATAATTATGGCATATTCAAAACTTTTTACAATATTAAAAAGTGAAGTTATCATATTTTGATCCAGCCATTTGTAGGCAATAATAAAAGACTTTACAAATATGCTAATAATAGGACCAATCAGAATATTCATATCTATGGTACTCAATAAACTACAACATTATACTATATAATGAGTTATTTAGTCGGCAAGCCGAATTATATTTTATATTATAAATATTTCATATTCTAAAGTCAGAAGTCAATACACCCGTGTGTAATTTCATGATTAAATGAGTAGTTTGTGTGTAGGCCAGGTTTCTCTTTGTTTATACTATTTCTCTATGACTTTGGTATGCACACGGTATTTTACTCTAATACTTTAGGCTTATACGCAGTACTTCCATACCCCTGAATATTCATACTACTAAGCTCTTTATTTTTTGTAAAAAGTTCAAGAACAAATACACTTTATGAGGTACTTGTATCCTAAAATTAGCGTTCTTTGTGTATTAATTTCCTCTTTAGGATAATTGTGAGAATGTGCTTAGGAGTGTGCGGTATAACTATGATCGAATATATTATTTGTAATTCAACGATAGAGAACAGTTTTACAATTCCCACTTCGTACAATTACCAGATCTGCTATTATATTTGCAGTTGCACACTACAATTCCCAGCCGCAAATAATGATAGCATTGAAGAATGTAACAATATTAGCAAAGATTTTGAGACTTATTGGCTAGGTGTTAGGAAAGTTTAAGTTGCATAATTACATCTTTTTTCCGATGAAAGTATCTAGCAAAAATAATAAAATACTCCAAATATTTGGAACAGCATTAATACAAATAACACTTTTCTCTGCAATCTCTTCATTGATATTTAATGAGAATTTTTTAATAGTTGCACAGATACATGACAATGTAACGAATGCTACTAATTCTTCTCTATCTACCCAAACTGATGAAAGTATTGGTAATCAGTTAAGTTCGAGTAATAATTTCAACGCAGAGGGGATAATAACATCTGTTACGGCTGATCCTGTAGGACAAAAAGGCGGGATGGTATCGAATCAGAACGTGTCATCCGTTTCAAATTCTGCCACCACTTCACAAGTCAACATACTGGGTGGAAAGTGGAAGATTGATGTTGTAAATGGACATGTAGAGTATTTTCACTCAAACATGACAATGATAACATCTACTGGCACGGATATGCATGATCATCTAATTGAGTTTAAATCTGATGACCCTGATATCCTGCTATTACCTAATAATACTGCAGTAATTAATCCAAATTCTGCAACAGGAGAGATAGCAGCACTAGATTCTTCACTAAGCGATAAGAACATTACTTCTGTATCAAGAACCGATGGAAATGTTGTAAAGTTTTCTGGTGTGGCAGATATTTTAACTAATGGAGTGATTGAATGGAGAGACGTTCCAACATCTGTTTCGATATTCAACGGCAATGTAATTAGTATAGAAATAGACCCTAAAATAGTTAAAAACCATTTTTCAGGAACGCCAATATATGGATTAGTAAACACTATTGAACCTATTAAGGTTGTTCAAAATGGCTCAAGGCCCTCTATCAGCTAGCATTGTAACAGTAAAAACATATGCAGCTTCCTCATATCAATTCGTATAACGCCATTATGTAGTAGAGAAAAGATCATAATGCATGAGCGTTTCAAAGTATAACTCAGGCACATTGTAGGCATGATAGGGGCTCAAAATAAGTTGACAGAAACAGAAGCGCCACCTTTACATTTAGCCTATCAACCAGCAAGAATCAATAAATTCCTTTTGCATTCAACACCAGAAATACACTCCGTATCAAACTCAAGCCTTGTTGTCATACTGCTTCGCATTTTTGTCGTTCAAGGACAACTACTAATTCTTCCACGGTACCCTTGTAGGATAATATATTAAGCTCTTACATAATTTTTTTTAATACACATTTAAAATAACCCTCTACAAACCATAATATGTTATAATGGTATTTGGAGATAGCAAAAAATGGAATAATAATGCTCAAAGTGAAAGT
>JBPCNB010000368.1:0-3792 GCA_051001675.1 Nitrososphaeraceae archaeon
TTATATAATAAAAGACAATAAATAAAAACACTGCTAAGGAGTGACAGGTACACTTCTTGTAGACTTTTCCTGTGTCTTTTCTAGCCTTCTAAAATGTCTAGTTTGTTTAGAAAACATATTGCTATCACATATGACTTTCTGCCTCTCTCTTTCTATCTAATTAAGTTTAGATTAGAGGAAGATGCTGATACTAACGTTACTATTACTATAATCAAGATCGGGGGAACCACCGTTTAGCCTTAATGCCTTTAGTGCTTTTTCTTTTTCACATTTCACACATTGTAGATGTGAACATTATGAAGAAGAAACAATAAAGCTTTTTTTGTTAAGGCAGTAATAGAGGTATCAAAGGTAGTAGAATAGAAAACTAACTTGCTGAGCATTTGATTTCTTGTCTTCATACATAGTAGTATTAACAAAAGAATGAATCAACATAGCTATTGGATTCGTATAATATTCTTAAAACCTTTTATGAACGCCAATTTTTTTAAAAAATGCATGGCACTGAACTCTGGAGATACTGCTTGGATGCTTATTTCAACTGGATTAGTTATGATTATGGTTCCTGCTCTTGGCTTCTTTGAAGCTGGGCTAATTAGAAGCAAAAACTCGCTCGCTACACTTATGCAGACCTTTTCAGGCCTAGGTATTCTTTCTATACTGTGGATTCTCATAGGTTTTACGTTGACTTTTGGTCCCTCTCAGGGAGGGATCATAGGAGGTTTTGATTGGATTGTTTTGAACAATGTTCCTATTGATAAGTCATTAGAATACGCTCCAACAATTCCAGGCGTCAGTTTTGCAACATTTCATATGATGGTTGCTGTTATTACACCTCTTCTCATTACTGGTGCATTTGCTGAAAAAATGAAATGGAGCTCTTTTTGCATTTTCATAATAGCATGGAGTATTTTTATTTATTATCCATTAGCACATTGGACGTGGGGAGGAGGGTGGCTGGCAAGTCTTGGTTTCTATGATTTCGGCGGAGGTATTGTTGTACATACTTCTGCGGGCATGGGCTCACTTGCGGCAGCGCTTATCATGGGTCGTAGAAAGTATTTTGGTCCTGATATCATGACACCGCATAATTTGCCCCTTGCAGTAGTTGGAGCATCACTTTTGTGGTTTGGTTGGTTTGGCTTTAATGCCGGCGGTGTGTATAGCGCAGGAGGATTAACTGCCAATACTCTCCTTGTAACACATGCAGCCTCTGCCGTATCGTCTATGGTGTGGGTTTTGTTTGCATGGAGGAGATCAAAAAAGCCTTCATTGACCGCTGGGATAAATGGTGCGATAGCTGGTCTTGCAGGAGTAACTGCTGCATCAGGTTTTATTAACATTCAGAGTTCACTCATTCTTGGCATAATAATTGGTAGCGTATCGTATTTTGGAATAATGATAATCAAGGAACGTTTGAAAATAGACGATGTACTAGATGTCAGTTCCGTGCATGGCATATCAGGCATTATAGGGACATTATCTGTTGGAATCTTTGCAACAAGCTTAATCAATCCTTCAGGTCCCAATGGTTTGCTATATGGAAACCCATCACAGTTAGGAGTACAGGCAATAGGAGTTGGAACAGCCATAGCTTTGGCATTTATTGGTACCACAGTCATTATGAAGATAATAGATGCAACTATTGGCCTAAGAGTTAAAGGAATACAAGAGGATGTTGGTTTGGATATCTCAGAACACGCTGAAAGAGCTTATGTCAGATAAACAAACCAACCACCAACCACACCGTACAATTTTTCATGGATTATCGATAATCATTTTAAAGAATACTAAGAGTATAAACTATAATGAAGAAACTAGAAGCAGTTGTAAGGCCTGAACGAATAACTATGGTAAGACAACGCCTTCAAGAGTTAGGTGTTTCGGGTATGACTATTCTTGATGCAAGCGGATGGAGTAAAATGAGAGAGTTTCATTTACAGTGGAGAGGACAAGACATTGCATACGACCTCGTTCCGAAAGTAAAATTGGAAGTTGTTATACCAGATTCTCAATTGGATTCTGTAGTTCAGGCTATTTCAGAGTCTGCTAGGACAGAGGAAGGTGAGCATGGGGACGGTGTTATTTTCATATTTACTATAGACGAAGTCGTTAATATTGGTTCGTCGGATAATCCACAAGAGCGTTGAATTGGGTGTAAGTAATTGTCTACAGGGGTTGTGCAATCTCAATCAAGTGTAGAGCAAAGTCAAGTACTGCAAACGGCTAGTGTCTTTATTGATCATAACGAGAGTGGCCTGCATTCTGATTACGAAGAATGGTTGGAATAAGTTAGCTCCTCATGAACTGATTGACCAATTTCGGCACAATGAAACCGGAGAAGATAACGTAGACGCACATTTACCTAACAACGACAGCTTTGCTACTACATTAGCATGTGCTGGTGCCACAGGTGGTGCGGAACCCAAAGTAGCAAAATCATCCGATGAAGATTGGTAAAAAACTTCTGGCGAACTTGATCAATCCAACCTTTTCTTTTTTTCTTTCTGTCAACATTTACTATTAGCGACATGTTTGCTTCTATAACGTAGTAGAGTTGGTTTAGTAAAGGACAGCAATATTATTGAGTTAACTTATCTAATCAAATACATGCGATTAGCTATCTAAGCATACTTCTCTTCATGTTGTGTTACAATAACTTCTTATACGAAATACATTGACATCATTGAAGAAACATTGGCTGGCAAAGGTACTAAAAGAATGGTATTGCTAGTCGACTATGAGCCAGAAATCACTCTAACATTGAAGCTAGGATTAGAAGTCAACGGACTGTTTGTTGTATATGTATTTAATGATCCAGAAATGGCATTGAAGAGCTTTAGGCCCAACCTATATCCTAATATTGATTGATATTATGATGTCAGAGAAGGATGGCTTTCAGTTATACGATAGGTTAAAGAAAGTAGATCCTCACCTAAAAGTATGTTTTCTGACTGCAAGTGAGATGTATCACCAAGAGATTAGGGGAGTAAAGCACTGCACTAAACACGGATCAATTTATTCAAAAGCCAATACAGACTGGCGATCTAATATGGGAAATAAACAGGAGGATAAACTCAACTTCCTAATAAAGCAATAGAGGAATTAATGGAGGGAACCAAGGCCCATGGTATGCTTTTATCTCCCTTTGGAGACTTATCACACACGTCTATGCTTTATTGCCATCGATATTTAGTGCATTATAATATATTAAGACTGGAAATAAGTAGTTAGCAAAGGAAGCAGCTACAACCGTAATAAGGAAGTGTTCTTATCATAAGTCTTCATATACCGTTAATGACCTTTCTATATATGGAAGAGGAAACCAAACGAGATGAAAAGAAACAGGAAAATCAAACCAACGAAGATGACAATAAGATGAAGGATAAGGATTATAGACGCCAAGCTGATTTTGAACAAGATAACGACGAAGAAATATCTGGAGAAGACTAGATGTTCTCGATCGTTTGCCAAACAGCAGTAGAATAACTATCTTATGGCATACTATACTTTATCTGTAGATTACTTATCTTAGTTGGTTACGAAGCGATTTTCATTTCAACCCAAGGTCTCTAACCCAGCCTGGTTATCTTCTTTGCTCTGTAAATGTTGATCCTGGTATAGCAAATGTTTGTGCCACGTACCTTACTCCTTACGTATTTTATATCTAGCAAATAGGAAACAATGCAGTGTGTGTGGAGTTAGTGCGTTGAGTCTAAGGCCATACCCTGCGGCATGTTGACGCTCTGGGCCCTCAACATGATTCAAGATCTTGTATAACAAGTTGATATG
>JBPCNB010000369.1:0-8981 GCA_051001675.1 Nitrososphaeraceae archaeon
TCTCATTTTTGTCTCCTTAAAGTCATCGATTAGATCTATTGTATATCGTGTCTCGTCAGGCGTCTCATCAGGCCAACCTATTATGGGCGTCAATGCTGGGAACCAATGATTCTGATTCATGATTTTGCAACCTTCCCTCACAACGGCACCCCATTCATCTGTCTGGAATGGTTTTGTCTTTACTCCCAGGTGCTTTTTGACTAAACTGGGCGCGACTGTCTCAACTCCCAAGTTAGTTGCAAGCCATCTACCATTCTTGTCCATGCCGTTGATTTCCGATATTTTCCTAATGAGATCAGGGGAGGACGCTACTGCAGAGAGAGTCATATGTGTTGTGCCAACGAAATTGGCGCCAAGAGACTTCAACCCTTTCCAAAGATCTAAAATAGCATCAGAATTAGGCACAAATTCCTTATTATCACAACCATAGAGCAGCATCTCGTCAGACTGCAACCAAATAGAATCAAAACCGTATTTAAGATTAAATCCAGCCTCTACCTGCAATCTTTCTAAAGGCATGTCCTTTTTTGAACGTTTATTGACATCACAAAAGTCGCAGCCTCTACCGCACCCCCGCATAGCTTCAATTAGAGAATTGATGGTAGGACCCTGAATCATAGGAATATTCTCGATATTTCGTACGAAAGTGTGAAGCAGTTCAGGAGCCTCTCCGTTTTCCAAATCATGGAACAGGTCAAGGGCAAGTTCATCGGCTTCACCTACAACAACAGTATCGATTCCATGAATTTCCATTCTGTCTGGCTTTGCCAGTTCCCATGCACCATTTCCACCAACAACTACTTTGAAATTGTACTTCTTTTTTAACTGAATGATAGAAGCACACATCTTTTTGAACTTCATAGCGATGTATGACAGTTTTTCTGGTGACATAGTCGTAGTGACTGGCGCCATCCCTAATGGGTCCATTACATTTAGTCCCACCACTTTAGTTTCTGGGCCTATGCATTTGTCAAGCATTGTGGGATTAGCAAGGAATATGTCAGATCTATCGTACTCTTTTAATAGTGCAGCCTCAATTCTTCTCAAGCCGCACTGTGCTACCTTTACTTCACCAGTATTCTTGTCTGTCTCGACACTCGGACAGAAAAGCTTATCAAAAACGACTTCAGGAATAAGCTCATAAGGGCCACAAGCAATGAACCCATAAAGAAAATTCCCCCTATAGTTTGTCATGAGACTTCGATCTGCTGTTAACACGATACGTCTTCCAGCCGCTACCATTTCCGATATCCTGTTATTCCGTTAGCGATTGGGTATAAATCTATTACTCTATTGTTGCGAGTATGGCATAGGGTGACTGAACTTCAGTAAAGTCCTTTTCGATGACCTTTCACCATGATTAGTTTTAGTTGTTCATGGTGAAGCATGAATAAAGCGTCTGTGAAAGGTGCCCATCTGAACTCATCATGCTCATATGAGATTTCGACATTTTTACTATGGGTCACGGCAAAATAGAAGGACACTTCTTTTTCAGATTTCATGCCGTTGGATCTAAAGTAGGAATAATGAATCCTTCCTATATACGACCTAATATCGAGACTAGTAATACCCGTCTCTTCCAATACCTCTCGAATCAAAGTTTGAATCTCGGTTTCGCCTTTTTCTTTATGTCCTTGCGGAAAACCCCAGAAACCCCTCCTGTTTTTTAGAAGGAGAAATTCAGATGGATAGCCCGAAAATGTTTCTTCAGGTGCTGCTTTATTATTATATTTTATTACTGCGCCAATCGACCGCTCTATTACCACCACTCAGCACTGCTACCCTGAGTACAATGATGTTGTAAGGGTGATTATTAAATTATATATTGCTAAGCCTCATTGTCAGCTATGATCCCAATCAAATCTCTATTAAAGGTATTAATATGTAAAAAAGACATCCGATGGAGTGGAGGGCCGGTCGTCTAGTCCGGTAGGATACGGCATTGGCATTGCTGAGGTCGTGGGTTCGAATCCCACCCGGTCCACTTAAACTCAAACATCAATTTTTGATTTGCTCAAATAATGATGTCAGGAAAATTTCCTCAATATTAAATGCTATATTCTGTTTACATATTATTTGATAGGTTCTGAAAAATGTCCTATTGGAAGAGTCGTATCCTAGAGTATGGAGACTCTTGAATGTTTCTACCTTCTCAGAATCAAGGATCTCGCCTATACTTGACTGTTTTTTCCTTATTTTTAGGACTACAACATATGGCAGATAGTTAGGATAAATGCTTGACTTGGCAGTTACTAACACATAGCCGCTTTTTTTCTGAACAATACGTACAGATCTATGTATGACATTTCCGAGATCTTTTTGTTCTAGCACCTGTACTTCTGTTTCGGAGTCAGTCAACAAAGATAAGGTCTTTTCTAAAGTTCCCGTGGCTGCAAATAATATTTTTTGGGGTAACGATACTTTGCTCTCGATCTTTTTCTCCAATTCAAGCATGCCGCGTTGTATGTCTTTTCCTTGGATTACTATGGATATACGACTCATGGAGGGCCAATGTAATATCAAACAATAACTATCCAATAACCATTTTGAGCATTAAAACCCCTGAAACCGCAGCGATTGTTGACAAACTTATGCTTTTAAGGACTATTTCCAGCTTTCCTGTCCCACTATCGATCAGCCCCCTTCTCTTATACTCTTTATATTTTCTTGAAACTCGAATATGAGCGTAGCTCACCATTCCTGTAATAGCAGATATCCCTAGAGGGAGTACTTCAATATTATTAGTTTGTATGACGAATCCTGCAATTACAGGTAGCACTCCCCACGACACCGAAAACGAAACGTCATTGTGAAATAGTCCTTTGAACATTTCAAAATTATATGCAAAGACAAAGAACCCTTCCAGTATGGCGATTATCCATAACAGAGGAGTAAAAAAGATAATATAATAAATTCCAATAGAGTAAGCACAGGTTAGACTTGTCAAAGTTATGAACCAAAGCTGTCGCTTGGAAAAATAATTTCCCCAAGGCTTAACTTTCCTTGAACCCAAACTGTCTGCTGCATGAGCCCCTAAACCAAGTCCCAGTGCATATATCACGGATATAGCACAAACTCTTTCCCATGATACTTGATTTGGTAATAGTGATCCCAATACTGCAAAGGAGATACACATTCCCGTGTAAGGTAGAAATAGCATCCCCACAAATATCCTAAATCCTCTTGGACCGAACTTAGGTACGAACCATTCGTTTAGGCGATTATCTTCGCTACTCATGTTTTTTTCGCAGAAATAATGGCACTTGTTCCAAAAGTATAATATTTGCAAACTACTTCGACAAACCCAGACATTTTCAGGCATTCCATAATATCCCCAGGCCAGTAATGGGTTTTGCGGATTAGCTCATCCAATCTTTGGAATGTAGGACCCCACCCGTGGAATATCTTACTCGAGAGCTTTAACAGGGAGAAATAGAATTTCCAAAATTTTTCAGCTACAAAATTGGTGGGATAGGTAAAGTCATGGAACACTACAATCCCTGTATGCTTGAGAACTCGCCAACACTCCTGCACGACTTTCTGAATATCGACATACTTTGCTAAATAGGAAGATACGACTGAATCAAAGGTTTCTGTTCTGAATGGTAATAGCTCTGCAGTTGAATTTACTAAATAAAGCCTTTGGGATTTCTCCTTTGCTAGATTAAGATAGTCTAGTGTAAGATCCAGCGAATGGATAACTGCCTTGGATGATCTCCCCTCAAGCATCGACGATAATATGCCTGTCCCCGCAGCAAGATCAAGGATATTTGCGCGGATAAAATTACCGCTATCCACAATTTTCGCTATCTGATTTTTCCAAATCCTGTCTTGCCCAAAAGTAGCGTAACGAACAACAGAATCATAAGTGGCTGCATTTTTAGCAGTAAAGAAGTTGTGAGCATAAGTGTAGCCATCATGTATTCTCATTTCAAGTTCAATTCTCCTGTCCTGGCAAACTTCTTGTTGAATACATATACCAGAAATACCTCATATAAGTAGAATCAAACCATGTATTTTGTCAACTGGCAGAGAGATGTCAGCATAGCCAACAGAAATGGACAAATGGTTGTTGTCAAGAGCAATAAAACGACTAAGAGTTTTCATGAATACCTATTAGCATCTACGTACTCCTTAGTATCCATTGTGCTCGGACATCCGGACTCTCCTCCTGTTGTATGGGAGATGTCGATAAATAACGAAGGGAACACCATGAGAAATTATTTGCAAAAACTTGGAATTAGGACCCCTCGGCTCATTTCACTTTCAGACTCCTTACTTGTTGAAGAGTACATAGAACTAGGAGATCTATACAATGCATTTCTTGAATTCAAGGAGAAAAAAATTATTTGTTCATTAGCAACTGAAGCTGGAGTCATGACCGGGAACCTACACAACGACGGCAAAGTCTTCCTGGACAACAAATCTCAGAATTATCTTGTAGGACGGAATTATGAAACATTATACCGCACTGACTTGGCCTTTATACAGGGAAAAACTTCGGTTTTTTCACGAAGCATGGATATTGGTACCTTTCTTGCAAGCATAATTGATCTAAATAAATCAAGTTATTCCGAAATAGAAAATGCTTTCTTCCAAGGTTATTTTTCAGTAACTAGACAAGGCTTTCCATATCTTTCCATTATTCTGAGGAATCTGCTTGCACCGGGGTTTGCATTTAATCATAAGTCGATGCTAAAAAACATGCTCATTAATTCGGCAGAGAAATGTTCCATACCTATCAGATAGGAGGAAGCTCGGTCTTTTTTCCGAAACCGCCAGATCCAAATTTGCAATAAAAACACTGGTCTGATTGCATATATGGTATTTTCTGTATTATTACTGCACCAATCTTCAACGCAATTCTTGTCATCAAACGATATTTGAAAGGCATAGATGGAATAACCTCGTTGAAATAAACGGTATAATGATCAGGACAAAATTTAAGTGTTATTTGAGCCTTGTGTTTTAGCTCATGTCGACGACTATCCTTCGACTCTGTGCTCAGGGTTTTTGTGACATTTATTTGTTCCCTGATATATTCGTGTTTAGGGCATGGACAGTCCTTTCCCCCAGGATGTTTATAAGCAGGAATGTTCTTCCAATCAAACTCGGGGAAATCCCTTTCGAAGTCATCCATACTTTAATCTAAGCAACTTCATCTCATATAAAGATGTGTGTAGGGTCTCAATTTAAGCGTCAGCATTCAACCATTCTACAATTGAAAATAAGAAAAGATATATTTTTGGGTTTCTAACAGACTCTATAGGCTTGACAGCACGAGACCAACAGGGCAGCAACGGAAATAGCGGTATGACAGCGGCTGCTACTACGACGACTGCAACAACTGATAAAACAGACCATAAAATGAATAGAAGTTCTTGGGATTCTAATTTGAAAACGTTAATAGAATTTAAGAAAAACTTATTGGAGGAGCAAAGAAAGAGCGAGCAGGAGATTCAGGAACTTAATAATAAAATAGAAGAGACAAAAAAGAACATAGATGAGAATCGAAACCGATTAGATGATTTGCGTGTGCACTTAAAGCAAGTCAACGAACAAAAGGATAGCGAGTATGTAAAATTTAAGGAATTGAAGGACAGCCTCTTGGAAACTAGAAACGAAATGAAGAATTTAGACAACAAATCGGGTTCGGGTGCAACCATAAGATCAAGAAAAGATAGGTTTGATATTGTGCATCTAAGCAAAGCCCTAGATCAGATTGAGCACGATATTCAGACCAAGAAATTATCCAAAGACGAAGAACGAAGGTTAGTCGGTAAGTCAAAAGAAGTTGCCACCAAGTTACATAACTTGAAGGTTATCAACAAGAAGGAAGATAAGTACAGAAATATACTTTCTCAATATGAGTCCCTCAAATCCATCATGAATCAGATATTCGACCAAAAGTCCGAATTCGGAAATAAGATTGGTAACGTGAAGGGAGAGCTAGACGTGCTGATGAATTTGAGAGAAAACCTCTATGAAGAAAGAAGGAAAGTAATTCATGCAATAAGAGAAGCGGCTGCAAAACTGGAAATGGTGGAAACCCAATTAAATGCAATTGAATTTAGAAGATCCCGTACTCAAGCGATAGGCTACAGGCAGAAAAAACAAAGAGAATACGAAGGCAGACGTGACAACAGGTTCGAGGCCACACAAGAAAGAGTTAGACGTAGTAAGGAAAATCAAGAAAGATGGAATACTTTAAAGGAAGATGCCCTCAGAAAGATGTCAAACGGCGAGAAATTAACCTTTGAAGAAATGAAGTTAATCTACGGCGACAGCAGCCCTTGATGCCATTTACACGAAAGTTCACAGGAATTTTGAACTTTTAGCTTTCAAAGATCGGGTGGCCCAATTTGTGATTGGAGTTGGAAGTCATCGTAAATGTTTTTTATTAGAAGGATCATAAAACTTGCAGGGATAGATCCCTTCATCTGGCATCTCTTATATGGTGTATACCTGAATTGCTAACGAATGGAAATTATTGTATCTATGGGTTTTGCACATTGCTAATACCGGGAGAGGCACGGGATTGGGTTTGCTTAGTGTTGACTGTCCTAGATTACTGTGTTTTTTGAGCATGCATGGTTCATTACCATTTTATATATAGTTGTCAAAATACAACCAAATAGATTGGCCAAGGTATACTTTACGCCTTATGGAGTTGGTCTTGGTCACGCTAGCCGACTGATGATGGTAGCGGAACGATTACGAAATTCGGTGGAAGCGACTAGGTTTTCCTCATTTGGAGAAGCCGCGAAATACGTATCCACCTTTGGCTATGAATGCAATCTCGTACCGCCTATGGAATTTGGTTGGACATCCGAAGGTCACTTTTCAATAAAGTCGAGCATCGCCAACATTCCCACGTACTTTGTCAATTTTCCTAGGCAAGTTAACCACGAACTTAATAATATGATAGAATTTGGTCCAGATATCGTAGTCTCAGACACAAGATTATCGCCAATTTTCGCGTCGAAAATCTTACATGTTCCCTCTATCATGGTTCTGAATCAGATAAGGCTCTTGCTTTCCCCGAGGCTAAGAGAATTCAAAATAGCAAGGAGTTTTGAAGCTATCAATGGTGAAATCCTAGGATTGGTATGGACGATGACAGATAAAATACTTGTCCCAGATCTGCCTCCCCCTTACACTATTTCTGAGAATAGTATCTGGGGGATGAATTCCATAAGAAATAAGCTTGAATATGTAGGATTTGCTACTCCGCGAATGGTCGTAACCGAAGCAAACATAGAAAAAGTATGCCACAAACTTGGGTTGAATAGATCAAAGCCAATTATATTTGTCCACGTGAGCGGTCCACTGGAAACCCGCATGCCCCTGGTACGCCTTGCCCTTGATGCATGCAGAACCCTCAATAAAGATATTCAGTATATAGTATCTGCAGGTTATCCTAACGGGAACCCTTATCCTAAAAGCATTCATGGTAGAGGATGGTATTATGAATGGTGTCCGGTCCGAGATGAGATATTTAGCCTAAGCGATATGATAGTACTGCGAGGAGGACACACTGCAATATCTCAGGCCATAAGATTCGGAAAGCCTATTGTCGCTATTCCAATAGAAAACCACGGCGAGCAATTGGGCAATTCTGAAAAAATCGCAAGTCTAGGTATAGGAATAGCGCTGACCAATAAACCACTACATCCAAATCACATTTCGGACGCAATTAACTTAGTGCTGGCTGGACCCCACTATCAAAGAAAAGCGAATCAGGTAATGAAAATAAGCGAGAATTTAAATGGAATCGATAATATCGTGAACATAGTTCGATCTTATCTTAAATGAGATCGTCTTCATAGTCTCAAGTGCCCGATGCGAAATATCATTGATCATTTGTTTCTGTTTTTCATATGATTTTCGATCAATCATAGCATCGAGAGCCAAATATGGTTGATGAAAACGACTATTAACAGGATTAGCCAAACTTTCAACTTCTGTATTACCCGTGTGCGTTGCTACTCCGCTAGTCATGCTATCATAGTCTATCATGTTACTTGCAAATATTAACGGTGTCCAAGGAATCTTCCCCATAGAAACAATATCCTTTACTATTGAATTTACGTACCAGGTCGGAAAAAGCGCTGCAGTTAGTGGGACTATCACCACCTCACCGGGGAGCAATGTCAGTATCCTGCAATAGATACTTTCTAATACCATTTTTTCCGTGTTTAGATCTAATGCAGGTGAAAGATTTATGCGGGCTGTGGAAACCTGATATCTTCTTTGATCTATCATGTCGATTATGGGTTTAGATAATTTTACCTTTTTCCTTAGATCCTCTTCGTCAGTATATAGAAGAAAGATTTTAGGTTGGAAACCACACCTCATGCTAACGAAACATGATAAAAACGAGAGCGGGCCATGGATACTACACATTAGCTGATAATTCTGTGAATTAAAAGGTAGGCCGCCAAGCGACGGTGTAGTTTTGACACATACATAGGCATACATATTGTCTATATATGATTCTATTATTCGATCTACCGTATCTTTTGTTGTTGCAGGTCGAGCAGCTCTGCCGGATAGTTCCGACACTAGCTGACCCGAGGAAGCAAATTCTACATCTTTTGCCTCGTAGTTGACTGTCTTGGAATCACGATTCTTATATAGTTTAACTTTGACGAGAAATTTTTCCCTTGGCATAATAATTTTTTTTCCAGTAGCAACTATGGCACTCACCACGTTAGAAAAGTCGTTCTGCGTTTTTTTTGCGATCCCAATTTTGTCTATCCCAAACATACCAACCAATGCGCATTTTGCTTCTACTATATCACACACATCCAGAACAATATAATTCTCTTCAGATTTCATACTGGAGATTTTTATCATTCTAGTATGGAGTTTGCGGCGAATATTTTCAACTAGTTTTTCTTTTTTTGCCTTCGAAAAAACTGAGGGAAAAATCAGAAGAACATTCCGCACACTTCGAGTCCTTATCTCTTCCTTTTATT
>JBPCNB010000370.1:0-9466 GCA_051001675.1 Nitrososphaeraceae archaeon
GACCGGAGCTCGCTATTCTTAGTGTCGGGTATGCAGAGGGATTGATCGATGCAATCGGGGTAAATGAACATTTCAAAATTTGAGAGTAATCCAGTAATAAAAACGCATGAGCTAAAACCTCCAGCTATTCTAAATCCTAGCCGAAATCCCATAGAAGGGTAACTATTATTATGACTCCGATGTTATAATATAACGTGACAATTTTCCCTCATTATGTATCCAAATGTCTTATTACCGCCAAAGCAATGCTATTTGATTGAGTAAATGCGAAAATATTCGAATCAGAAAGGGATTGTGAAATCAATCAATTTACCGAATGAGCTGATGCAATTTGTAAAAAAAGACACTTACTCCCTGATCATCAAAGGGTCTGCAGGTACCGGAAAAACTACGCTTTCTCTTACAATTTTGAAAGCTCTAGATATTAAAGACAATTTTTTCTACATATGCACAAGGGTGTCCCCTAAACAACTATTATTATCCTATCCCTGGATTGCGAAATTCAAGGAAACCCAAAAAGAACGAGGACCAGTCCCAGAGGTGGGAGAAATGGATGTTCCAATGAACTTTGAGGATGCTCGGCTAGACGAACCAGAATCTCTGTTCGAAAGGATCACCAACGAATTGATGGATGTTAAAGCTCCATTGATAATCATAGATAGTTGGGACGCAGTGGCCTCGTTTATGGACAGAGAGGCACGGTTAAACAATGAAAGAGTCCTGCAAACTTGGCGAGAAAGAGCTGGAGCCAAGATAATATTCGTAAATGAAGACCCAAATGATACCTCGTTAGACTTCGTGGTTGATGGAGCGGTCAAATTAGACCAGATAGTTTACGACGATGTTAGGATAAGAGAAATTTCGCTTCTTAAACTGAGGGGTATAAAGATAAGCAAGCATTCGTATACTTTCACGCTCAACAATAGTAATTTTAGAAGCTTTCAAACATACAACCCCAGAAATTTCGCAATAAATCCCGATATAATTACCCCATTCCCTTTGGACAAAAAAAAGAACAATGCACTTCCGTTGTTACGTGAGCATGGATCTATCAAAACTGGCTATAAGGAACTTGACACAAACTTGGGTGGAGGCTTTCCGAGAAGGGGAATCGTTGTCTTAGAAGTGGATTCAAAAATTAACATAGCAGTACCAATGGCATTCCTGCTCAAAATCGTTGTGACTTTCCTAAATTGTGATAGCGTAGTCTTCTTTGAGCCTCCAGTCAGTGTCGACGCCACTAGCGCTGGTATTTATCTAAAATCGTACCCAACGCTTCTACAAACTGGCTCTCACAAATTCTTCTGGCTAGGACCTCAAGCCCACGGCCTGACTGAACCCTCTTCATCCGAGCCTAACAAAAATCATGGTGACTATCTACTGGAGAATTTATATGATAATACGAGTAAAGAGCGACAAAGCGAGCCTGATAGACCTATACTCAACATCATGCCATTAAGTCGAGTACAAACTCTTAATTCTCGTGCGAAGAAGGAGCATTTAGACTTCACGAGGCAAAAGATTGATCTAACCATTTTTGTCGCCAGGAAAAACGAGTCTAGTCAGTGGGCAATGGAGGTATGCGACATTTTTCTCAAAATGATTGTGGTTAAGGGAAGCTTGTTTTTAAGGACACTATACCCTTTATCGCCAGTTCTAGCAATGGAAGTTAAGAACTCATCTGGTTATCCAATCGCAAATCTCTTGCCTTTGGTCTAGCCGGTCTACCTACCGAGACGGTAGTATCCTTCTTCAAAGTTTTCTTCTACGGCAACGGGCAAAAGAAGTTTCATTTGGTCATAGAAAGATAGGAATTTGTTTCCTTTTTGAGTAATCCGGTAAAGCATCTTATTCCCTGAATTTGAGCCCTGAATCAGGCCGCTATGCAAAAGAGAGTCAAGATAAATTTTACACTGGTCATTACTTAACATGGCTTTATACATGATTTTTGTACGGGTCTCATCTCTTCCTGCTGATTTGAGAATAGCAGCTATTACCTCGTAGCGACTCCTATTCTTCATTGATCTATAGCTATACCGGACATTTCATTTAATGTGAATGAAACTATATTAGCTAGAATTATTATTTAGCAATGAAAAAAATTAAATCAGTGATTAATTAATGAAGACGAAGAAAATCTACTATCATACTTAGGTAATTCTTTTTATTACCTAAAAAGTCCTCAATCACCGGAGTCATTAAACTTATTTAACGACAACTAGAGTATCCAAATACGACGTCTTGAGTATTGAAGATTTGCATTATGCCTCCGAAGGAGTGAAGTATCCTGATCTTATTCAATCTCTTGATGGAGTTATAGAGGTTCTGCTAAGGGAGAGAAAAATCGGACGACTTGTGCGAGGAGAGATTAGGGAATCATTTGTTGAACTTTCTATACCCGAGAGACTGGTAATTATTGGAGACATCCATGGTGACTTGACATCTCTATGCCGTATTCTTAAGGGCATAAATTTTGCAACCTTTCTAGGAAACCCGGATAACAAGCTGATTTTCTTGGGTGACTACGTGGACAGGGGAGTTAATTCAATCGGCGTACTATATGTTGTGGCAATTCTTAAAAAAAAATATCCTGACTCAGTTATTTTGATGCGTGGAAATCACGAAGCACCTGTTGAATTTCCGTTCCCATCCCATGATCTGCCGCTTCAAGTAATTAGGCGATACGGTTATGACAAAGGAAAACTAATTTATAATGAAAAGATTTTGTCTTTTTTCAGTCTACTTACTCTGGCCACATTAATTGAAGATTCCCTTTTTCTGGTGCATGGCGGCGTGCCTACATTGGACATGAACCTCAGCTTTAAAGAGTTGATTAGTAGTGCACAAAAAACCTATCTACACGATACCATTATGGAGGAGATATTATGGAATGATCCATGGCAAGGTATAAGGAGTAACCAGAACTGGGAATATTCTAGGAGAGGCATAGGTAAACATTTTGGAATTGCAATCACTAAGAGATGGCTAAAGCTTTCAAATACCAAAGTTATCGTTCGAGGGCACGAACCGTGCCAAGGGTTTAAGATTGATCATGACGGCTCTGTAATGACCTTGTTCTCTTGTCAAGAACCATATCCTAATTTTCAGGCCGCATACGTCTTTGTATCGGACGAGGAACTCTTGTCTATCCAGGATGCAATAAGGCTATCCCATTTAGTAAAAAAGATCTAGATTAAATCAGAATTGTTGATTTAATTTCCTTGCAACGTTTTCTCAGGGAGACTGTTGATATATCTGCGACCTGGCAAATTTCTACCTGTCTAAGAAATTCATTGCAGGATTGCGATGCCAAATAAATAACAGCACCAGCTAACGCTCTCGGATTCTTTCCTATAGAAATTCTGCTCTGTTGTACTTCGGAAAATATCCTTAATCCTTCCCGTTTAGTCTTTTCGCTTAGATTCAGCCTGTTTGATATGAGTGTAACGTAATCCGGACCATGAAGAACGGGCATTTGTAACGAGAGTTCTCTAAGTATCAACTTATAATGTGACATGATATCTTTACTAGATAAATTACAGACAGTTGCAATATCTGCTATAGTTTTGGGCGTCGCAGTCTCTCGGCAAGCAGCGTACAGAGCCGCACCAACAAGACCTAGAGTTGATCTCCCTTTTGCAAGCTTCTTAATCGCCGCTTTCCTGTAGATATAGGCCGCACTTTCTAAAACAGCTTGGCTCAAATACAACTTGTCGCCAAAGTTATTCAAAAATTTCAAAGCTTTCTCGAGATTCCTAGATATGGAATCATTTAGTTGAGACCTATTATTCCAGGTGCGGAGCCTTTGGATTTTTATTTTTTGTGCCGGTTCCAGTGTTTTCCCTCTCGCGTCAGTGTCTCCTACTCCTATTAATGTAGACAGTCCTTTATGGTGAATAGCCAGAGACTCAGGCATTCCTGTTCTTGATCTGTCTAGAAATTCTGATTGAGTAGAAAAAGTCACGCTGTGTTCGTTGTTATAATATTGGTCGCTGGCGACGCAACCACATGCACTACATACTAGCTCATTGGAAACCATATCAAATATGACCATCTCGCTCTTGCATTCCGCACAATGTAGGTTATCTTTAACACTAGCGGTTATACCCTGCTCGCTAACTTTTTTATCTAATGCCATTGATGATGAGCCATATGCAGAGCAGTCACTCTATTTTTTTAAGGTAGTTTTTCTAGAAATGAGAATATCTGAGTAAACCGAGGGTTCTAATTAGGGACTCAAGGTCAGAAAGCGATATTTTTGTGTTAGTCATAACAGATTGTTCTATATCCTTAGACAATAGAAATTCACGTGTAGGAGAAAATCTAAATGTCGGCGGACGAGACGCAATATCGATATTTTTTAGTCGCGGTTGACTTCCATTAATGGGATGACCATAAGAGCAGTAGTCCCTTATTGTCCGAAGGCAAATAATACTGGGAGAATAAATTTACTTATATCCTGAAAATTCAAAATGCTCACCCTTGCCGAGTCATGCATCATTATAAGTACCTGAAATTCAATCGAGGAAGTCTTATATCGGCGAAACACAGTAAGTCAATAGATGCCCAAAGCAGGCTTCAAATCTATCACAGTAAGTGATAATGTTTACAACAGGTTCTTTGAAACCTATGTAAGGAGCAGAAGGGAATTGGAACTTAAGGGGATTACCAGCTTTTCAGGATACCTCACTAGCCTGATGGAAGAAACAATGAGCAAATACGAAGCGTTCGCCAGGCATGCTCCGTTTATGGAAAAAATCGATGTTGACCAAAATAGAATAACAGTTAAAGATAATAAGAAAAACAGGATTGCAGAAGTTTTTCTTAAAGATGATCAGCTGCACTGCTCTCTGGACGAAAACTCAGATTGTGCTCATATAGGTTTCGTATATTCCTTGCCTGAGTTCTATAACATAATAACAGCCAAGGGGATAAGAATTTCGCGCCCTTTTTTTAAAATTACCAAACCCAGGCGCAGTACTTTTGCTTGATGCCTGGAATGAATGAATACTGCAATTACTCACTGGGCATTGAATATCTCACAGTGTAGAGTGGAGGGAGTGGGATTCGAACCCACGAACCCCTAAAGGACGGGATCGCACAGTAAAAATGATCTGTTGAACAATTCGTTTTTAATCTTGAGTCCTGCGCGTTTGACCAGGCTTCGCTATCCCTCCTCGATGGTCCCTTATTCAATTCCTTATTTCATCCTTGCGCTGGTACCGAATATCCCTACGTGCACCTTTATGCAAATTATCAGCCTTTTCATCAGGGAGTTTTTCGAAAGGAAGTCATGTGAAACTCTAAATATTAAGATAGGCGAGCTATTCCTGTTTTTCCACGCTTTACAGACTGCAAAATGTGGGTCCTGAAATTGCAGAAGATTATTATTCCAACGCGACAAATTAATCCAAACAATGAAGATTAGCGATTTGAAGCCAGGAATGCGCGGAGTAAATATAGAAGGAAATGTGGAAAACATCACAGAAGCAAGAAGTGTTAATTTGAAATCCGGCGGCATGGCCCAAGTTGCCGACGCGGTAATTTCTGATGAAACAGGAAGTATTAAACTTTCTTTATGGGATGACCAACTAAATATGGTAAAAGAGGGTGACAGTATATCTGTTGAGAATGGCTACACACAAGAGTTCCGAGGAGAAACTAGTTTGAATGTTGGGAGATATGGTAAATTGAAGAAGCTATAATGGAGCTTTGGTCATACTCCCCCAGCAGCAGACTACCTCAACGGATCAAGTGTGACTATAGAATCTCCAGATTTTAACTTATATAACCTGTGTTGGAAGGTTTATTTTGGGACGAGGCCTGATTGCCTTCTAACGTCCTACCCGCTATCTGTTTCTCAATAGTTTGTATAAGTGCCTCAGTGTCTTTAGCTCGCTTTTCTAAGTTTGTCATATCGATCTTAATGCCAATAATTGAAAGTAAGATTTCTAGAAGAGATTTAGAGGACTTTGCATCCACTACATAACCAGACGTTTCCCCTAATAAACAAACGCCTTTCATTCCGCGCAACTTCGCGATTCCGATCATAATGCCATTCATTCCTGTAATGCTGCCCCCGTCCATAGCAAGGACTCCCTTTTCCTCGAATGTCTTCACAATATCTATGTGAGTTGCCGTCCCGAATATCCTCGGCTTATCGATAAAAACACCGGTAATATATGCGGCCAATGTGAAGACCTGCCTAGGATTAAATTTAGCCGCAATATCCAAAATTTCCTCGGCCAGAAGATATTCTGAATCAGGGTTCGCAGGCTGTGTATCTCCAGTCAATAACAGTAAGGAAATGGGATAAGGACCGGAATCTTCAAAATAGTAGATGCTATTTTTTATCAGATCAGCTGTCCCATCAGTTCTTATTAAGATTTGAGGAGGGAACGAAGTTGAATATATATCAGCAAGGTGTTTTGCACTTAATTCTTGGATCAGGTGGTCTACTGCGAGTTTTCCGACAAACCCGCTGCCAGGAAAACCACAAACCAAGTAAGGGCAATCTAATTTCGGAACACTTTTTTGTGAAAAAACTACCCTTATCCGATGTCCTGAAGACACATTTTTTAAGTCCCTATGAACACTTTAAAACCTTACTAGTTCTTGTTCAAAACTAGTCAGATAACATGACTACTCTATTTTTATAGCTAATACCTAGTTAGTTTGGAGTTCGCATTTCGTAATCGACCTTGGATAACCAAACAACAACCGACCTTCAAGACTGAGCACTTATGCTATGCATCGAGCTAGCTCGTTTGTCCAAGCGGATGTAGCGTTTGTTACTGTAGAAAATAGCGATACGACAATCTGAGGGAATTGGAAAATTGATTAGCAGGGCGGCGTATGGTCGTCCGCGAACGATGGGCTCGAGGGGAAATCTCTCGACAGTTAAATTCAATCTTGAAGGTGAACGATGCTCCAGACCAAAAATTAAATTGTGCAACTTGCCGCTTTTTGCACTAATTTTCATCAGACGGGGGACTGGAGAAAATATAACTGTAACTCTTGTCTTCCAATCCCACGATCCACTAAAAACAACGAACTCTTTTCCCGCAGATGTTATCTTTCAGCCTTCAGATGCACAATAAACGCAATTGCAACCATAATCAAATCATATGTGCTTAATGTTTTGAACCCTACCATTTCCCGTCCTTTTTGTTGGCTTGTATTTGTAAGGAGTCTGCCAGTTTGCCTAATAGCTTCTGATTTTCCAGGATTCGAGAGCTCGATAAAGCAAATCAGAGGGAGGATAGTTTCCTCGCAGCGGGCGACATATTGAGGTAACATGGTTCAAGTACGATCTACCTGTTAAGCAAAAAGAGAGCGGAACTTCACAACATATAACAATTCTACTGAAGACTTGTGCTAATTAAATATAAAGATTCCTTGACAAAAACTAGATTAAGAACTGACCATGTAATAGGTCCATAAGGGATAGATGAAAAGGCTTTTTCTAGGAAAGGTGAAGCAAATAGGAGTTATCTCAATAATCTCCATCGTAATCCTTTCCTATGGGCTATTTTTTTATGTTCAAGGAGTTACTGAAAATAATGTTAGGAATAGCTTATTTGAACAACAGAAAGATCGGCAGCTCGAATCAGTACGGGGTGTTTCACAGAACATCGAATCAGACATACGTCTTGTAATGTTGATGCTGGATGGTTTAGCAAGTTCCGCCTACTTTCAGCAAGCGGAACTTTACAGCGAGGCTACAAAAAAACTCATGGAAGAGAAATATCAGCAATTCAATACAATAGTTGATAGATTGTTTGTTCTGGACAAAAAAGACATCGTGACCCTTAGTATAACCCAAGGGGGTTCAGAGACATTTGTTGGCAATGATCTTTCTCTACGAGAATGGGTAAACGAGACCAAAAATACATTGAAACCAGTCTTCTCTAACGGGTTTGAAAGGCAAGGGATCTATACAATTTTTATTACTTATCCGATAGTTAACAGGGACTCTAAAGAATATCTCGGAATGGTGGTAACGTCGATCCCAACTGTGAAATTTTTCGCACACTACGGAAATGTAAAAGCTATTGACACCCCATTCTTGGTGGCATACGACAAGAACGGTATCATGTTGGCAAATGGCGCTAGCAATAATTTGGTTGGACTGAGTTTTTTCGATAGAACGACACAAGAATTTATCAATAATGATGCAACGCTAAATAATTTGACACGCGGCTTATTGTCGGGTAATTCTGGATATGGAGTTTACGATTACGGAAAGGGAGAACGTTTAACGACCCAGGCGGCCATTTTCATTGATGACAACCCTGTCTTTTCAATTCAGCTGGTTACACCTAGTGCTCAGATTTATTCGCAACTCAATCAAGTCCTTTTTACAGAGAGGTTAAAGATGTTCTCGCTGCTTGCAGGTACTAGCGCAGCTGTTCTTGTACTTATAGTGTTTCTTATCAAATGGAGCCGTAGTCTGGATACTGAGGTAAGGCGAAGAACCGCGGAACTGAAAGAATCCAATGAGCGTCTTGCCCTTGCCAATGAACAACTTAAAATTCAGGAAAAGATGCAGAAAGAATTCATAAACGTCGCCGCTCATGAATTAAGGACTCCTATCCAACCTATACTAGGACTGTCTGAAATACTCCGATCAAGAGTCACAAAAGGAACAGGCTGGCAAGGACTAGATTTATTAGACATCATAATTAGAAACGCAAAAAGATTGCAGAGATTAGCCGAGGATATACTGGACGTTACCAGAATAGAAAGCCAGTCACTGAAACTAAAAAAAGAACGGTTTAATCTAAATCAGATCGTTTCACAAATCGTGGATGAGTACAGGAATCAGATTCAAAAAGCAGGTTCAGATTTAGGGTCCGAAAATAGCAAGATGGATATAAAGTTAGTCGTTGTGCCCAATAAAGACGATATATTTATTGAAGCCGATAAAGGCAGATTAGTCCAAGTGATTTCGAACCTACTAAGCAATGCGATCAAGTTCACGAGGCAGGAGGAGAAAGAAGGGGATAGAAAACCATGGAGAGAAAAACAAGTTAAAACTATCTTGATCATGATAGAAAAAGATGATCAGAAAAAGGAGGTAATAGTTAGCATTAGAGACAGCGGGGTTGGTATCGATCCTGAGGTTTTTTCTAGACTTTTCTCTAAGTTCGCTTCTAAGTCCTTCGAAGGGACAGGTTTAGGATTATTCATTTCAAAGAGTATTATTGAAGCGCATGGAGGCAAAATATGGGCCGAAAATAATGAAAGTGGAAAAGACGGAAGGCGCGGGGCCACATTTCGTTTCAGTTTAAATTTGTACGAAGCTCACCACCCAGATATACAAGCAACTGTTAATAATAGAGTCAGTAAGTAAAATCGAGAATTCGTGTAATGTTGATGCAAATGACAGGCGATGTTACTGCATGAGAGGTCAAATTCCTCAATCCACGGACTGCGGGTAAATTAATTGCATACACTATATACA
>JBPCNB010000371.1:0-1945 GCA_051001675.1 Nitrososphaeraceae archaeon
CAGTTTCATTTTTTACATTCAAAGCAGCATTTATGTAATGAGAATATACATTTCTTAATGTGGCCAAGTCAGGATATACTATTAGATGATGAGCACCAAATGCGGCATTTTTTAGTTCTTCTTGAATACTTTCAGCGTTTCCATAAATGGAGCCAGCCATGCCGTATTCCCTTCTCTATGGTATTTCAATCTATGCGTATCATCTAAGGAGCATTAGCCTTGACCGTGCTCCAGTTCTTAGAACGAGCTGTGTATCACATGTGATTCTTTACCATATTATTGAGTTGCCTTATAGAACGGCTTTTGGATAAAGCCATCAATATTGTAGGACTTGAATCTCATAGTAAAATCTGAATCGTCCTGTGCTACAAAGGCAGTCATTAAGAGAATCTTTATTTCGTATTTTATTTGTCTAACGCCATTAATAAAATCAAACCTATTCATGACGGGCATTCTCAGATCAGAGATAACCAGACCATAGTTTATGGAGTTAGTGTTGAAATGCTCGAGGGCTATAAGTGGTTCTGTAAAACCAAAGACAGAATACTTTTTTCTCTCCAGCGCTGTCTTAATAATAGCAACAATGTCATATTCGTCGTCTAGGATAAGAATAGAATTTCTATCCATTAATCCCACTTTCTCTCAATCAACACTTTTAATTGGTTAAAAAGGAGACTGATACTTAATGGTTTATATCATTTATTCTTAGTGTCTAATACAATCATCTTAGGTGGCATTCACAACCCTATTAGCCTTCAATATTTCAGTCAAAGTCATTCCACCAGGAACCCATTGAACTAACAGATTATCTGGGTCTCTGTTTACAACTTTAACTCGTCCTTTTCTTCATTGAGTATCCTATATGTGAACTCCCATAATGCTTTGTTGTCTTTGTTTAGGTTGTTAATACCCCTAGGGCTATCGAAATGTTTTCGCATGTATTCACTTTCCGTATAGGCAATCCTTGCTGCTTCATAGTAGCCCATTGTTGTATCATTTCCTTCCTTCTTCTTATCAGTCCTGTCGTTAATAACCTCCAAGATGCTTTCATATGCTTTCATCTTATCATCTACCAGACCAAGCTTAAACGGACCAAACAGATTAAAATGACAATCATCGCATGCTAAATAACTACGTCTAGAAAACCCATAGTTGTAATATCTATCTTTTAGGTTAATGAAAGACTTGTGTTCATTACAATAGTCACATTCCAGGTATTCCTCATCATGGTAATAGCCATGGACTATACAGTATTGGCCTAGTTTAGTAGTTATGTTGGGCATATCTATGATGGGGCTTGGGTTTTGCTACTACAGTCGTATCTTCTTCTATTTCCTTGGTTATGAACTTGTAGCCTCTCAAAGCTAGTCGGTAAGCATCAAGTATGTCTGGATATGATGTGGAATCCTTATCTAATGTGTTTTCTTCTGCCACTGTTGTTCTTAATGAAGTTATTAGTTTATCAAGAGCAGGATTGATTGCAATATAGCCTCTCTCCAATGATAGCTTGCAATGACCTAACATCTCTTTGTGTTCTTGATTGAAATTAATTGGCTCTACTTTCTTTCATAAACTGTTTTTATAGTCATCATTGCGAAGACAAAGCCATGCCATAAGTCTTAGCATAAATTCAGTAACTCCTAAACCTGTAGCTTTCTTTACCCATAGATGTTTGTCTTTAAAGTTGTGTCTTGAAGCGTTGTAAAAGTCTGTTATTAGAAGAGAATCGTAAAGTAAATTCTCGTAATCAAAGATTGATTTCTCTATTCCATCCTTTCTTGGTAGGCCTATAATATGATTAAAGCAGCAATTCCCTTTAGTTCTGATGTCTTATGATTTATGTTGCTTAGGTTCCCATATCCAGAATGGTTTATATTCTATTCCTTGTAAAAGTTGATTTTGTTCTGGACTGGATTGAGATTGTACTATCTTTTGAAGATCTTTG
>JBPCNB010000372.1:0-5473 GCA_051001675.1 Nitrososphaeraceae archaeon
GTAATGCGTATTCCACAAGAACAGACCATTGCTGCTTCAGCTCTTGCTGCAGCTATAGTTTTTAGTGGCCTCCTATTCAGATCATTTGGTAAGGACAAGACCAAGTACGAAAAATAAGTTCTGAAAATGATCAATCAAAAAGGACTGGTGGACGCAGTCAATTGTGATTCAAAGCAGATGTGGTAAGGAAGCGGTGGGATGCAATACACTAGTGTATGTAAGCCATCTGGTTATGCTTGGATAATATTAAGAGGCATGCTTAGGTTGATTCCCAAATGTCAATCAAGCAACTTTTTTTAAGATGTTGGCTGCAAATGCGTCAAATGCTTCAAGTTCTCTAGATGGCTCTAAGTGCACCATTAGATATTGAATACCAGCTTCTTCAAGCAATTCTATTTGTCTTGATACATCTTCTGCTGTTCCATATATTGCAAATTCTCTATCTCTAATTTGTTGTTCAGGGATTCCTATGCTATATCACAAAAATCAAGCAAAAAAGGAATTATGAGATATAAGAGTAAGAGCAATAAATAAGGGAAATAGGGAATAATGGGGAAAGGTTGATCTTTTAAACTCCACTGCTGCTATCTACTTTCTTAAATTCTATTCCAACTTTATCTCCAACTTTTATTGCCATATCCTCATATTCCTTCATTGTGATTCTGAAAGTAGGGGAATCTCCAGGCATTCCTCCACCTGCACCTAACATATTAGACATGGCCTTAGGAAGATTTTTCATTAAATCTTCTGGCGATGTAAAAGGACTTTGTGGATAACTACTTCCACTTGTGCCTGCTGACTTAGGCTCATTAGGATCAGTAAATGCAACAAACACATATGGACTGCCGTCCTGCGGAGCTTCTATCTTTGAAACTATGAAATCTTTTTTCATTGCTCACAATTTATACAACTTATAATATTTAAAATAAAGAAAGGGAAAAAGTAAACCTTGTTACTTCGAAGCCACTAAGGGTTGCTCGTCCACTTTCTCCAGTTCTGGTTCTTCTTCCTCAGCTAACTTGTTGATTCTTCTCTTGAGGAGTTTGCTGTCTTCATAGCTTCCTATAAACTCACACATACGATACTATTATGTAGCATAATATATAAAGAGATTCTTGCAAGAAAAATGACCAGTATTGAAATTCAAGAATTGTTTGAACTCACATTTGAACAATTTATGTTTAAAGCTTAAATCCACATGGAATCAGTAATAGGATATTCATATGTTATCTCATTTTTCTATAAATAATTGATTTGTGCTCTTTTTCGGATTGTATGCTATTATGGTCCTAATTGGCAATGATTTCCTTCGGTCTACTCTTCGGCCAAAATTTTCTTTTGAAAAACCATTGCATAGTTTTTACTGTATCCCCATGTATAGTCAACTATATTATTGTGTTAATTTGTTCTATTAGTTTTTCATTTTCGATAGGTTTTTGAATATGTTTTATTTCGCCCTCTTTAGAAAATGCTTCCTTTCTACTAAGATCATAGGCACCAAAATCACTCCAGGCAGTTAGAAAGCAAACTTTAACTTTATTATCTATCATTTTGATGTTTTCATATAAATCAAAGCCGTTCATTTTAGGCATCTTGATATCAAGAATTATGAGGTCATAAAAATTAGTTTTGAAATTCTGCAATGCCAAGAGAGGATCATTAAACAGATCAACTTTAAACCCACCATACTCTAGCACGCTCTTTAATGTTAAAGTAATATCTAATTCATCATCTACTACTAAGATTTGTCTTCTATTCATCATAATCATCACGGATTTGCTTGTCCAACTCTGCTTCTCCTTGTTTGGTTATTGGCAGAATAATTGTAAAGGTAGCCCCTTTATTTCCATCAATATTGTTTTCATTATTCTTGGCCCATATTCTACCGCCATGAGCCTCTACAATACTTTTTGAGATAAACAATCCTAATCCAGTTCCTTTATCTGACTTTGTAACAAACTTTGTAAATAGCCTTGGTAAAATTTCAGGGTCTATACCGCTCCCTGTATCTTTTATACTGACCATAACTTGACTATCTTTTTTTTCTGAACCGATAGATATATTTCCTGTCTTAGTAAATTTAAGAGAATTACCCACGACGTTAGAAATGACCTGAGTAAGCCTTTCTCTATCTCCTTGCACAAAAATATTTCCTTTAGATTCAAACAAAATTCTTACATCATAGTTATTATTCATGTCCAATTGATTCCTGCAGTCACGAACTACATTTTCAATTATTTTATTGATATCAAACCACTCTTTTTTGAGGTCTAGGGCATGGCTATCAATTCTTGAAACATCAAGTATATCCTCTGTTAGTCTTTGTAATCTTGTTGCGTTTCTGATTGTAACCTCTAGAAATTCACGATGTTCAATGTCCTTTATTTTAGATTGCAGAAGTCCAGTCATACCCAATATTGGTTGTATTGGAGTCCGTAACTCATGGGCTGCGACGTTGATAAAATCCCTTTGCATTTTGTCTGTTTCTTTTAGTTTATCATATTGAGAACTAATTACCTGTTCTCTTTCTTTGGCTATTTTGATATACTGAATACTAGAGATTGCCAGTGAAACAATGATAATAAAATAGCCTGAATTTTTGAGAATATGAGCAATATTGTGTGCGGTATGAAAGTTTGTAGCAGATAAAGACATTATTATCTGGCCAAAAATGTCAATTATCAATGCGCCTAGTATTCCTTTATAGAAAAAATCGTTTGTTTTGTAAATTCTCTTTTTGTAAAAATATAGTAAAGATACCGAAAAAAGCGCAAGTGCAGGAATTTCATATGGTCTATGTATAGCATAATCATCAGTTACTATGCCAGGAAAGATTGTGAAAAAAGAGAAAACAACTACGCTTATTGCTAAAACTGCAAGCATGATTAAAGGAAATAAAAGTGTATTATGTAGTAGTTTATCATCATGCATATCACTCTGACGGCCATAATTTATTTTTTCTTCCTCATCTCTTTTATCTCCACTTCCTATCATTTCTTCTTTCGATTTCTCTTTCTCTATTCTGCTAAAATCTTTTCTTAGTGATGATTGTGAACTTGAAATACTAGAAAGATTTGTTGCTGTTATCGTCGGTGGTTCTGGAGCATATTTAATTACTGCGATAACCAGCATAGCACCAAGAAAAGTGCGTCCTGCAAACCACGTTTGGGGTATAAAGTAATCAAGGAAATTAGAATTATCTGCAGCATTAAAGGACAAAACTGCATGAAGGAAATCTATTATAGTGATAGTAACAAATCCTATGCCTACAAACAAACTAAATTTCTCCTTTAATGTATAAGCCCTGGCTATACAATAAAATGCTACTATAGCCGAAAGTATAACAGCAATAATTTCAAAGTAAAAATGGTGGACATCAGATGTTATCCAAATGTTAGGATTAAAAGATATAACCGCTATAAATGAAAGAAATATAGATGGTAGAATTGTGTATCCGATTAGAGTGCTACTAGTTAAGAGGTCATATGATGATGATAATATCTTTCTATTGGGACTATTAATGCCTTATCACATCATATATCTTAAATAAAGTCGGTATATAAGAATGCCTAATAATTAGAAGTCTCCTTGGTAAGGACAGAGTAGATTCAAAAGATTTGAAGAAACAATTCAGGGATAACTCTTAAGCAGAGAGGTAACAAAATTAATGAATTAGCATTTGAATGGACAGGTGTTCAATTAAACATGGAAAGGACAGTAAATCGACATCCAAAAGTATGATATCTAGTGAATACAGAAGTATATTGGGCAAGAGAAGTAGTATATTATTATGTCGACAAATTCAAAACTTGAAGCTAAATTCTGCTCCTATTGTAAGATGGATAATTATAAGAAATCCTACAAGATAACCAGTGCAAATATGGACTGTTGGAGTTCAAGCTAGGCTATACTATCCAAACAGAATAAGTTCAAAATTGAATATTAAATACTTGTTATGGTAATGCAGCTATTTCACTTTCTGTTTCTGATATCGCTGGAACTTGAGTTAGGTTGAGGTCCACCTGCAAAGGGTTCGATAGAGGTAGAGTCTTTGCCAAGTCAGTATACTGTACTACCGCTATTACGTTTTGCAATGTACTGTTAGTTATGGTAGTTACATGGCTCTGAGAACCAGTTTGATTCACAATAAATCCATCTGCAGAGGAAGATGTTTTAATCAACGTTCCATTTGTTGCATATACTTTCATAACTGAATTTATCTTCTGGTTGATAAGAGAAGGATCATTTACTGTATAGTTTGCAAACACATTGACCTGATTTCCTTCTTCACCTAGAGGTATAAACTCCGCAGAGTCTAAAGATATTGAAATATCTTGTCCTTCATGATAGGCAACTACTACAGTGGGGAAAAGCAAGAATAATACAGATAAGCTCATGGTGATTAGCAGGTGGACAAAAAAGATCATCTTCTAATAATACTATGATATTGGTCTACCAACCTAATAATTCTTGATATCCAACCACTATCATTGATGTTATGGTTTTTAGATATAGTATATTTGGGTGGTAAGTGTATTCTTCCGGCCTAACTTTGATATTGCATTGCATTTTACACATAAAATGCCTTATAACCAAGGAGTTATGACTTTCATTATCATCTTGGTACGAATGTCTGCGCTAAAGCTTAAATCCGCATGGAATATGTAATACTGGGTAATGTTTTTAAAAAATACACTAACGCTAATCATTGGTATTGTAATATTAACATTGTCATCTGTTTTTTCGATGTATGCTACAAGCTCAATAGTTGCACAAACACCGGAAACCTCTTCTTCTACTACATCCACTGGACTCACTACGATTCAAATCACATCACCTCAAGATGGTCAACAGGTACCGCCAGGTGAGCTTTCAATACAGGGAATATCTTCAGATGACGAAGAAACCGACTGTCAGGTATACTCTGATGTGAATGACATAACTCCTATGCGAAATGTTACAGCAGCAGGAGATAGTGAAGAAGACAATGACTTTTCAAAATGGACTTTTACATATTCACAAGACTATCAATTAATCAAACAAGGTGAAAACGAACTAACTGCCAAAATAACATGTTCCGATGACAGAGAGTTTGACCTTAATCCATTCCCTGCTGGTGCTCAAACCACCTCTTCTAGTTCTCCTTTATCAGAATGGCATACTGTAAATGTAACAGCAGTACAAGGAGCTGCTGCTGTTCCCTCCCCTCCATCATCACTAAGCGATACGGAAGAAATTGATGAAACAGGCAATGATGATGAGGAATCTGGAGAAGAGAGTAGTGATGATGGTGGGAGTAACGACGATAGTACAGACGACGGTAGTAATGGCCTGTTCGGCTAGCGATCATGATAAGTTCAGTAAATCCAAATTCTCCTCAATTAAAGACTAATTAATTATAGTGAGCCTAATCTTGCAGAATTATGAATCAAGTAAGAAATTATAGTAATAAGGAAAGAATAGCAGTAGTTAC
>JBPCNB010000373.1:0-2665 GCA_051001675.1 Nitrososphaeraceae archaeon
ATACAAATGTAAAATTCAAGAGCAGGAGAGTTATCAATGACCTGTAATTTCGTAAAATAACGCAGCGCAGAAGAGATGAAAAAGCCAGCTTCCCGAATCTCAGGGCTGTCCTGAGAATTACAGAATACGAAGAAAATTTCGAAATGGAGCAGAACTTCGTCAAGTGAAAACCAAGAGAGTGTCAAGAATCTCAGGGCTGACGGTCTGCACGTGGCAGAAATAAATGGATTTCCTCGCATCTAGATGTCTAAATACAGAGTATCTGTAAGGGGCAAATTTCAGTTTCTATAATTAATACATAAAGTTACCAGTACGCATTGATATTTCGTCAAAATGGCCGCTCAAAATAACATTTTTTTATTCACACCAAAACAAGTTTAATATCACGTTGACTATTGTTGTACAATTTATCCCTTCTCTTATATATGGGGAGACGTAAAGATATGAAACGAAATTGAAACTAACCGATAGTAACGACGATGCCCACATTTTCAAACTCCTTAATAATACCGAGATTTATTCTATTTTTAAGCATCTATTCAGGGCTAACTGCGATGATAGACAAAATGGCAAGGGTGTAGATAATAAAACTCTAAGACATGTGACAGCATTAAATCAAGCTGAATTCAATGAATTAATGTCAAGCTTGCAGGAACAAGGTTTTGTAAAGCGAAGCAATAGGACGCATTTTCTTACGCCATCCGGTAAAGCAGTCTGTCATGCACAAGTAATATTGGAAAAGGCTCTAAACAATTATGACAAGCTTAAAATCATCGACTCGTTGGCAAAAAGTCAAGACCTCTCTAAACCAGATTTTCACAAACTTATAGATGCTCTAATAGATGACTTCCAAATAAGAGATGTTCTTCATTTATAGTAGTGGTAAAATTATCAAGTTAGACTAGCACAAGCATGCATGCATAGTACCGCTGCACGTATACCATTGACTCGAGGAAAAAAATAGAGTTAAACAGAGTTAGATATGTCAAGCATCGGAATGAAATTCACCTGTCTCCAAAAGATATCACCAGAAAGACTTGGGTCAGAACAAAACATATTATACTTTATGAAATTATGTTATAGGATTGTACAACAACTGAGGATACATACATGATTGCAAAAGTACATACATACACTCTTATAGAGAAAAATCATTACATTTTTTGGAGATTAGGGCAAATTGAAAACCATATTTCTAAGCGCTGCCTTGGCAATAATTTTCCTGCCACTTATGCTTGCGGGACCTGTCACTAGTATTCTAGGCCAGTTAGTTGCTTACACACCACATGTCTCGACATATGCCGTACCAGTCTTTGCACAAACAGCAAGCTCTGGTGATACCGGTCTTCAGTTCGCATATACGAAGATAGGGGTATTAGGTGGACTTTACCAACGTGTTTCCTTTGACTCAGCAACGAAGACGTTAGCATTAAGCGGTCTCGCCGCTGAAGTAAAAAATACGGATTCAGGAATATCTTCATCCCAACAGTCCTCTCAATCCCAATCTAACAAGAAATTATCAGAATCAGAAGAAAACAATGCAAGGCAGATGATTAACACAAATGGATTCTTCCAAGCAAATAGCGTTTATCCTCCGAGTGATACTAAATCGCAAAACTACATGTTACATATTCTTGCCATCAAGTTGGACAATAGAACACACACCGTTCTGTGGTCAGACACCTCAAGCAACGTTCCAAGTGGCATCGTATCCCTTTCACAGGCGATAGAAAAGTTAGCTCAATAGACGCAAATACCTTTTTTTGTTTCTATTTCATATTTCATTTCCCTAATATCATATGCTTAAATGACAACTTATACTAGCAAGACAGATGCTAGTTACTGGATCAAAAAGCTTCAACTTTCAGAACATCCAGAAGGAGGATTTTATAAGGAGACATATAGGGCCGACATCACAGTTGACCCCCACGAAGAGACTGAGAAAAAACAACAAGTTAAGCAGTCAAAAAATAAGCCTCGTTCAATCTCAAGTACAATCTATTATTTACTAAAAGGAAAACAAGTATCGCTGTTTCATAAGTTAAACTGCGCAGAGGAAATGTGGCATTTCTACACAGGCAGTTCGATGACTATCTACTTGATACCAGAAACAACTAGGGAACTGTTGGCGCTCAAACTGGGAGATAACTTTGAAAGTGGAGAAATGTTCCAGATATTGGTAAAACGCGGTTCGTGGTTTGGAGCTATGATAAATGACCCATCTTCCTATTCGTTAGTGGGCTGCACGGTCTGTCCTGCCTTTACGTTTGAAGACTTCGAACTAGCAAATAGAAAAACCCTAATCAGTATGTATCCAGAGCATAAAGCCATAATCAAGAAGCTGACCAGATCCCACTAATTTACATCTTACGGGTACATGTTACCCTACATAGAAACCAAGAAAGTTTTTATTGAGACTAAGTCAAGTGGCATGACAACTTTACCTGCGTGTAACGAACATGTCCTACAATCCAGGACAGATTAAAAGTATAGAACAAAGTGCTCAGGATAACCAGAATTCAGCACAATAGTAGAACTAAAGCAAAGCTGCTATTAACCTGTTAAAAAAAATCCTTAAAATATTTCTATAAGAGGAACGAGTCTAATCTAATTATCCGTCTTCACAAGAATTAGGGTTGCAACTGAGTACTGAACAATTACAGTT
>JBPCNB010000374.1:0-1410 GCA_051001675.1 Nitrososphaeraceae archaeon
TTGTAGACCTGTACATACAAAAAGGAGACGAAGCGACGACAACAATCAACCAGGCCCTTTCAATAATAGAAGAAAAAAATGAACAAGACCAATAACATGCCAATAGTTCTCTAGAACAACTTATCCATGTTCTGCCATTTTTAAGAGATAACTGTTTATTTGACGTTCCTTAAAGAATTATTTTAGAATTGTATAGCGCTAATTCTTGAAAATTTGTTTAGGATTTCTAAAACCTGTTCGTCAGACACAGGGTTCGAAGCTTTGATAGTATTGTCCTACAGATTTAAAATTAGAAGTAGAGGGACTTTGATAGAATATATATAATATATTTAATAACCTTCAAAAATCCAAATTCATAAATAAAATGGATAGGGGATAACGAATAGAAATGAAGGCAGCCATTTTTGAAAATCCAGGGTTAGAAAATCTGAGGGTGATGGACAATGTCAAAGAGCCACAGTTAACTGATCATCATGATGTACTTAGTTGCCGGTGTAAATCCTATAGACAACTTTGTTGTTTCAGGTGCATTACCGAAATTAATTCCGTTACCAAATCATATACCTGGAGCAGAAATAAGTGGGATAGTAGAAGAAGTTGGAAGTCATGTTAACAACCTGAGGAAGGATGATAAAGTTATTATTCACAATAAAGTGTTTGATGGCACCTGCGATATGTGTCTCGATGGTCTTGATATGATATGTCGAAATGGTGGACTAATCAGTGTAATTACGAATGGCGGATTTGCAGAATATATTTCCGTGCCTGAAAGAAACGTGTTCACGATACCAGACAACTTGGATTGGGATATGGCTGCAAGCTTACCTGTAACATCCTTAACACCATATCATGCTTTGAAGGAAGCATCCTTAAAAATTAATGAATATCTGCTTGTATTCGGAGCATCAGGCAGTACAGGAATGATAGCAGTACAATTAGCCAAAAAGATGGGTGCAAAGGTTATTGCGGTTTCAAAACACGATTGGGTAAAAGAAAATGAATTTGGAGGAGCTGATTATGTGATAAATGATTACGGAAAAGTAGTAGATCAGGTAAAAGACATAACGCAAGGAAAGATGGCAGATGTTGTTCTAAATTCATTGGGCATCGAAACATGGGATAGCAGCTATGCATCAATTGGTATTAACGGAAGATGGGTTACATTTGGTACTTTAAGTGGGCCAGACATTAAGCTAAATCTTCAGTCACTCTATACCAAACAAATAAAATTAATAGGTTCCGCCGGAGGCACTAGAAGAGAATTACAGGAAGTTATAGATATGGCTACCAACAAGCAGCTGAAAGTCAAAGTATGGAAAAAGTTCAAGCTTGACAATGTAAAAGAAGCACTACAAGCCCTGTCTTCAAAAGAAAGAAACGGCAGGATTCTTTTGGATATAACATAAAAGC
>JBPCNB010000375.1:0-1819 GCA_051001675.1 Nitrososphaeraceae archaeon
TACATCTCAAGGCCGACTCCTGTATATGGGGGTATACCAAAAGCTCCATTATATGCTAAAAGTTCAAACATCCTCTTAACACTAAAGTTTAGTCGAACTCTAGGACATCTGAGGATTAGTTTTTTAGCAATATGTGATGATATTCCTGCTAAGGTCTGTTTGCTGAAACTTTTTTTGAAGGATATTGTTGGTGAATACAATTTATTTATGTCCTGAAGTCTATTGGCAATAATGACTTTGATGGTGGTAAAATGCCTCTTCCTACTACTGCTCCTTTTCTTTTTATTTTCATTCCCAATCTATAAGCTATTTCTAACAAAGCTAATGTGGGAATAAAACCCAATGCAATATATGCAGCGGATTCTAACATTTCCATGGTATTATGTTTGATACCATCAAACATCAAGTATACTCAGTATAATGTAGAACAAATCAAAGACTTGTTTGACTAATCAGCATTTATTTTAATTTACTACACTTATCATACCTATTAGCCATTCAATAATTAGAACTATTATGATGTTCATTACTCTTTCACTTTGGACTGTAGACTTGGCAGCACTTGTAAATAACTTAAGTAATATTTCTTAAGTAATATTTCCGGATCTGTTCCCTGCCCAGTATCTTACTATTTCCAATCTCATTAGTTGGAGCGCTTGGCGCCTTCTTATTCCTAAACTTTATTAGGGCAAGAAGAATGTTAAAGAGGGCAGCTATAAAGAATATGAAAGAGTTCTTCAAATCGTTATCATTATCCGCTTCTTCTTCAGCTTATGGCGGATATAGCCGTATAAAGTATTACTGCATGAGTTCCTGGAAAAGAGCACAAAGAAGTTGCATGTCCTAATTGCATCGTGATTTGTTAATCTCAGTTGAGAATTAGTCATATGAATAGTAATATACTACAACCATAAAATAGAGCTAGTCTATCTCTGGTGAGTGACCTCTTGTATGTTATCAAAAATCCCAAAGCTAAGGCCATTATCAATCATCTTAGTGGTAATAATCGCAACATCATTTCTGTTTATTTCTCTCACAATGACTTCGACTTTTGCTAGTAATATTGATAAAGGCAATAATAAGGAAATAGTAGCCCAATCTCCTTTCCCTTCCAGGCACAACCAAATGCTAGTAAAAAATAATGACGGAGTAATCATATTGGAAGGAGCAACTTTAATCGATGGAACCTCCACTTTACCTCAACCTAATACTACTATAGTTATCAATGGAAGCAGGATAATGGATGTATCTAATAATATTGCAAACAACTATGACCTTAATTCCTCTGCAGCCAAAAATGTCATTAACCTAACTGGCAAATACATCATACCTGGACTATTTGACATGCATGCACATGTTGGAAATGTACTTAAAAATTCATACAATCAAAGCGAATCTGAAAATATGCTACGTATGCTTTTAGCTTATGGAGTTACCACCATAAGAAATCCTGGTGGACCTACTGAACAATCAGTTGCCCTTAGAAAAAATGTGTCAGAAGGAAGGATAGGGGGACCGCAAATTTTTACTGCAGGACAATTGCTTAACACACCACAAATGCCGGTACCCTTTGTTGAAAAGCAAGTTCAGACAGATCAAGATGTTAGGCAGGAAGTTCGCAACCAAGTAGCAATAGGTGTGGACTATGTCAAGCTGTATGTGGGACTTGCTCCAGAGTTAGTAAAGGCGGCGATTAATGAGGCTCATTCTAATGGAATAAAGGTTATAGGACATTTATATCTGACAAGCTGGACAGATGCCGCAGACCTTGGTATTGATGCCCTTACTCATGGTATTCCTGTAAGTCCATTTCTGTTAT
>JBPCNB010000376.1:0-1093 GCA_051001675.1 Nitrososphaeraceae archaeon
CTCCCTACATATAACATAGCATGTGAGATATCGCTTTATTCGCTCAGCCCTAGTTGAGGGTTATGAAATCACTTCATCGTCGATAGCAGAAGTTTGTCTCTTTATACCTGAAATCAAATTAAAAAACATGCCATAACGTATAGTTGCCAATCATACTCTTTGGACTATCCGTTGAATAACATTTTATACTATCAACGCCATCCCAATGGGTGCAATATGAATAGGACAGCAGTGATGAAGAATTTGATGGCTTTACTTACGTTAAGCTTGATTGCATTTAATTGCTGCAGTGTTAATAATACTGCCGCTCAAAATAGTGACGGCAACGAGGATCAGTTGTTTGCTACCTCTTTTCAGGATGTCGTCGATAAGGCAGTTTTAGTAACTCACGACCATGATATACAAATACAAAAATGGAAAAGGGGAGAACATAACAATAATACTATGGCGTCAATTACGGATTCTTATCTGCCGAAATTTCAAGAACTCATCACTATAACCAAGAATTTGCATACGCCCCTAAAATTTGAGAATGTAACAAAACTTTATCTTAACAGTCTTGAGTCAGAACTGCAAAGCAACGTTCTTTTTAAAAACAGTTTGGTATCAGGCAACATAACAGAAAGCCAACTATCTGCAAAATTATATTCAGATGCCCTGCGCTACGAACTGGAATCGTTCAGCGCCTTCAAATCTGCTGCGAATAAAGTAAACAATAAATGAAATTTCACAGTTCCTTTACACAGAACACCAGTCTGCAAGTTTGCTTTTAGCCATCTAAAAAATGCAATACAATAATGAGATTAGTAAATTGTGCTCAATGAGATTAATTTAGTACGTATTGACTCATCTCTATTCTGATAGTGCTGTGAATCTTAAAGGAGCCCGAGATATTTGTAGATAAGGAAGTTGAAATAATAGGAGCATTAGGCATAGTAGGCATTGGACTATTATTGCGGTTTATGGATAGCGAGCGTCTCGCAATATTCATGTTTGTGTTTCATGAATAGCACGAATTAGTTAAACAAATACAGGATGCGTCCTGGAATCAGAATAACGACACAAAAAAAAATTAACTATATGAAATAATTGA
>JBPCNB010000377.1:0-3006 GCA_051001675.1 Nitrososphaeraceae archaeon
AAATGATTGTTTATAAAATAGAATACGTCAGTAATAATGCGTTAATAATAGAAATTAGATGTATGAATAAAATACAGAAGAAGAGAACAAATATTCTAACTAATAGCTCAACGAAGAAGCAAGGGACAGGAAGGCGATAATAGGAACTGAGATAATGGAGCAATCAATGCCAAATAGAGAAAAATAATAAATCGTTTCTATCTATTAAAAGCTATACCATATTTTGGTTTATTGGCTTGATTCATCATTTGTTGCATGTGAATCGTCCTGTCTAAGGACTTGCACTATATTATTAATCTCGTGCCGATAAATCCATACAGTGATATTACAATGAAGACAAGTGTAAAAGAATTGTTTTAATTAGGGGATATTTCATCTGAAAAGCTCTATATTCTAATATATTATTACTTCTTCTTTAAAATGTTTGAAAGTGCTTATAGCGGAGGACGACAAGGACACTGCTACGCTTTATAGAATGGCACTTGAGAGGAGACATCATCAAGTCGTAGTTGCTTATGATGGTGAGGATTGCCTTAAGATATATCATGAAGTATCACAGCATATCAGATTTAACACTATAAATATTTCACAACCATTTGACGCTGTTCTGTTAGACTATAAAATGCCCAAGATAAATGGAATAGAAGTAGCTACAGAAATTCTAGCAGTAAATCCCCACCAGAGAATAATATTTGCATCGGCATATGTTAAAGAGACATTGATAGATTCATTAAAAGAGCTTAAGCAAGTTGTGGAACTAATGCAAAAGCCTTTCGGAGAACGTGCATTAATAGAGACAATAGAAGATAAAAAAGTTTATGAACAATTACAAAAACTCAATGTAGATTTAGATATAATCAAAGCAGTTAATCCTACACATGAACAGATAGTAGATTTATTAGAAAAACTACAGCGGATTCAGAAACACACATTTGATGTAGAAAGTTAGCATACAACATACAAAACATACAAATTCTACTTCCCTAGGATTTTCATAGTTTTTTATTAACCGACACGGGAAACTTCAGTCGAAAGCATAATTCTGAAAATGGAATACATGCGCTACTGTATTGCAACCCACCGAACCTGCACATATATCATCTATTAATCTGGGTGGAAAAAATGAGTCAAATTTGGTACACATTCCACCGAACACGCTAAGTATATGGATTCTTATTCATTTTTTAAACGCTGTAGAGTGAACGATTATGTTATGAATGAGTAAACTACTAAAACTATGGCAGGCTAGATTTAAAATTATGAAGAGAATCATAGGGCTTGACAACTCTTTGTTAGTTTTGTTCTATTTTCCCATGCCGGTTCGATATAAAGTAATACATAAATTTACACCCAAACCTATCACACTCATCACAGTTGTAAACATATACTGACTTATCTTCTCCTACTACAGACATAGAGGTATTTCCAACTTTCTTTACCATTTAAACAAAGTCAACGATAAAAAATAGGAAATTTCCTTTCTGCTTCAAGACTTGCAAACCGTACTGGAGCAATATTTTTGATCTTAATTCAGGAAATTATGTATACTTGATTTTGTTCCTGATAATTCATACAAATTATTTCCGTTCTGCATAATTGCTAATATAATGTGCATATGACAATTATGGAACTGTAGTACTATCTCGTCAACCATTTTTCCCCTGGCAGGGATTGTAAATATTGCAGCTATAAAGCACGTAACTGCCATATAGATAAAGCTTCTTTGCAAGGAGATGAGAAACCACGAAGATATACTGGTAAGAGCTCTAAGAGTATCAAACCTACTAGCATTAGGGTAACAAGCAAATTGCCTTGTCAAGATAACGGTACATTTTACTTTTTCAGAAAACGCTGCCCAGTTCTTTCAAGAGTTTTGATATTCCTCTTGAGCTCCTACAGCCCATAATAATAAAACCGACATTTTCATCCTCGGCGAATTTCACAATCTACAGGTAATCCGATAAGTACAACAGTTCTAATGTTGGCTGAAGATTCCTTGAAACTTTATTTTTTGTACTTCCAATTGGCTGATCACGTCAAATTTCATTTCTTTTTTTTGCAAGTCATCGAGATATGTTGACAGCATTGTTTGTTCATCAGTTTTATTGGAACGAACCTTGATGGTGAACAGAGCTCACGGAGCTAAGATTTTGTCTATTGTGTTCAAGATAGTTTCTGATTCTGTTGTAATTTTTGCTATTTGGATAGAATAATGAAAAAGCTTTTTTCTGCAAGCTAGAACTATTGTATGGAACAAGTATTTTTTTAAATTGCATTACACTATTTTGCTTCATTCTTTAATTTTTGTAACAATCTCTTAAAAGTTTAAGCTAAAATGCCCCAATTGTCTAATATTTGGATTTCAATCCAATGAGGAATAACTATATTTAGAAGATTAATGGTCTGGTCTGTTCACTTAACCACAATCTTTTTTTCAATTTCTTTGTTATGCATATTAACAAACAGATTAAACCAATTAGTTATATGTTGTAATTCACATCTCTCTTTACATTTTCCGTATTTTCTAATTAAATTTTGAAGGAATTGTTCTGCAACGAGCATATTTGTTTCTATTGAAAAGAGAATACCAAGGATGATCTTATCTCATGGTTCAATTGCAATCCATAACCATACCCTATTCATTGCCTGCTTTAACTAGTTTCATCACAACGATTTCAAATATTCTAATTCTCTTCTTTTGAAATATTTTTTCTGATCTGTGCTGAATCCAATTCCAATGGAAACATGATTTCTTCTTATAAATGGGGATAGACATTGAGATGCTTCTCGCGCTGGTAGGCCTGAAAAATATAACTGTGTATAACAAATATACTTTGAAGACGTTCTGTTCCCTCCTTCTTTTGAATTTATCCCTTAGAAGGATGTGGAGCTTCTTTAGCTATGGATTTATCGTTAAATGAAGAGCCAATGCTCTCCAGCCAGCAGCTTGTGCGCTAATATAGGAATGATCTCTTTTAAGACTTTTTTGAACAAGTCCTTTTTGAT